>JBFLZU010000058.1 GCA_040756155.1 Nitrospirota bacterium
GATGAATGGATGACAGATGACCTCCCCATTATTCAATAACTTCTCAAGACCTACATTTCCCTCACGCAGGTGGGATACCCACACTGATGTATCAACAAGAACCATTCTAATTATTTGTCGTTCTTCTGCGAGGTATCATCTTTAATTGCTTTTCAGTTCCGCCCAATTTTGCAAGTCTCTTACTACTTTCCCTGGCAATCAAGGCTTCCAGGCTAAGTTTAACTAGAGAGGTCTTTTCTTTAATTCCAGTCAATTTTGATGCCTTAGCAAGGAGTTCATCATCTATGTTTAATGTAGTTCTCATTGATTTCCCTCCGAATTATGCAATATTATATGTATTATTATGTATCCTTAATACATCATTGTCAAGAGTTAAAATTAAAATTAGGTGGTAAATATGTCTATACCAAGTGCCAATAATGGGAGCCGTCTGTCTAACCCCTCAAAAAATAAGAGTAAAAATTACTGAATGTTCTTTTGATAGAAGACCAACCTCTATGACCAACTTGAATCTTTCCGGAAGGAGGTGATGATAGATATGAGAAGGTTGTTGATTATTTCAGTAATAACTCTGCTCTCTTTTGGTTTTCAGATCGGGTGTGCAGGTAAAGAATTCGCACCCAAAGGCGATTATACTTGAGGATGTCCATTTTGATTTTGATAAAGCGACGCTCACAAAAGAGGCTATAATCATAATTTAAGGCATCGAAGGGGCAAGAATCTCTTGCCCCTTTCTCTAAATCTTGACTTTCTTAGACCATAAATTTTATTATGTATGTAAATGCATACCTGAGTCATAGCAAAAAATGTTATAGCGAGGTGAATTCAATGTCTGAGACATATCAGCCAAGGAGACGAAGAATGAAGAGAACCCATGGTTTTCTGAAGAGAATGTCAACTAAATCTGGCAGGGCAGTTATCAATAGAAGAAGGGCAAAGGGAAGAAAGAGATTATCTGTTTAATGCCAGATTATCCAAGAATCAGGAGCCGTCAAGAATATGACAGGGTTTTCAAAGAAGGGAAAAGATATTCAACAGGTAGCATGGTTCTTTATTACAGAGAGAATGGCTCAGGCTTCACGAGGTATGGCTATGCGGTCGGCAAAAGGGTAGGCACCGCTATCAGGAGAAATAGGATAAAGAGAAGGATACGGGAGGCAGTTAAGCAGATCTATGATGAAATCACAGGGGGATACGACCTTGTAATAGTAGCCCGCAGAGAGGCAGAATTTTCAGAAATAGTTTTAGATTTAAAGAGGCTATTAAGTCAAGCAAGAATCTTTGAGAACACCAGATGAAGACAATCGCACTTTTTCTTATAAGGCTTTATAAAAACTATCTATCGCCATTTTTGCCCCCATCATGTAGATTTACACCATCTTGTTCAGAATACTCTTTTGAGGCGATAGAGAAATACGGGATTATTAAAGGTACATGGATGTCAATAAAGCGGTTGCTTAGATGCCATCCTTTTCATCCTGGTGGCTATGACCCTGTAGGATAGTAAGGAATAACGAATATGGGTAAACGGGCTATTCTGGCTTTTGTGCTTACACTAATTGTGTTAATTTTCTATCAGTATCTATTAGAGCAATTTATGCCCCAATATATCCAGCAGAAAAAACAGCCCCCTCAAAAAAAAGAAGAGGTTATTGTAGCACCTGTGCCTTCACCCAAACCATCTCCTCCAAAAAGAATTATTACAAAGGTTGAGGCTGTTGCTGAAAAGGATATTATTGTTGAAACTGACCTATACAGGGCTATCTTCACAAATAAAGGTGCGGCTATAAAGAGCTGGGAACTAAAAAGATACAAGGACAATAGCAAGAAAAATCCTGTTAGACTTCTTAAAGAGAACCTTGATGTTTATCCATTGTCAATAGCTATTGACGGACATGGAATACTTAATAAGAATTATAAAGTCGACAGAGAAAAAATAACGCTAAGCAAAGAGAAATACACTGATACATTATCCTTTATTTACCAGGACCCCTCTGGTCTTTCTATAAAGAAGAATTTAACCTTTTATAATGTTGACTATAAGATAAATATGACTGTAGAGATCGGAGGGGCAAGTTCCTTTATTCTTTCTCTTGGGACAAATTTCGGGATATTTGATGCTGAAACGGGAAGCATCTCAGGACATATTGGTCCTGTAGTAAGGATAAATAGCAAGAATATAACTGAAGACCTAAAGTTAAAGGAGAATAAGGTTCATACAGGAAATATCCATTGGGTAGCCATAGAGGACAAATATTTTGCATCAGCAATTGTTCCATTTAAAAATCCTGATAATGTACTTATAAACAAGGAAAAGAATGGTCTCTCGGTAGGCATAAAGGTCTCTGAATCTCAAAAGACAGAATTTCTCCTTTATGCAGGACCAAAAGAATATGACAGGCTCAAGGCGCTAAAGGTAAACCTCGAGGACATAATAGATTATGGATGGTTCGCAGTACTCGCAAAACCACTTTTCTGGATGCTTAAGTTCTTTAATGACTTCTTAAAGAATTATGGACTTTCAATAATAGCCTTGAGCACCGTGATAAAGATAGTCTTTATACCTCTTACTCACAAAAGCCAGAAATCAATGAAGGCAATGCAAGAACTAACACCAAAGATAAATGCCCTGAGGGAGAAATACAAGAAGGACACCCAGCGGCTGAACAAGGAGGTAATGGAACTATACAAAAAGCACAAGATAAACCCGATGGGTGGATGTCTTCCAATACTACTGCAGATTCCTGTCTTCATTGCTCTGTATAATGTCCTTATAAATATCATTGAACTGAGGGGTGCACCATTTGTCCTCTGGATACAGGACCTGTCACAGAAAGATCCCTACTATATACTTCCCATAGCCATGGGTATAAGTATGTTAATCCAGCAGAAGATGACACCTACGCCTGCAACGGCAGACCCTATTCAGAGTAAGATAATGCTTTTTCTTCCGGTTATATTTACGATTATGTTTTTGAGTTTTCCTGCCGGACTTGTTCTCTACTGGCTTGTGAACAATATCCTTACTATTGCCCAGCAGTGGTATACAAATAAAAAACTGGCACATAAGTAACGAGGCTGTTGCCGAACTCTTTGAGCAATCCCCTTCACCCCCACGAGTCATAGATAAAGATGTTTAACCAGTGAATTAGGTTGCCAGAACCTTCAGATTAATGATAATATTTTTACTGATACTGTAAAAAAGTATATGTAAGTCTTCAAGAGTCTGTAATAATCTCTGATGACAGTTTTTTAGCTTTAGTTATAGAAAAAGCAGATATTTTGAAAAGAGATAGAGAATCAGTCAAAGAGATTTATGCTATTGCTAATATTGAGCGAACTGAAAAATATATTCACAGAATAAAATCTCACCACCAGTATACTTTTACAGTATCTCAAAAAGAATCAGAGTTTTAAAAAAGATTTTCGCGCAGTCGGCTTCGTCCTGATAGTTCGGGATTCCACACCACCATTTAATGTGCCTGTTTGCCTCTTTAAAAGCAATGACATTTTTTATAAAAATTCTCTTGTGGAGCAGTCTTAAATGTATTACAATATGCAACAAAATGTAACATAACTAAAAATGAAAAAATTTATAGAAACATACACAGTTGAGGAAGTTGCCGAGGCATTGCGATTGCATCCCTATACAGTGAGACGCTTAAGTCGGGAAGGTAAAATCCCGGCTTTTAAATTTGGAGGGCAGTGGAGGTTTGATGTTCAGGAGATAGATACATGGCGAAGAAACCAAAGCAAACAAAACTTTACGAAAAAGCGATAAAGAATTGGCCGGTAGATGACATGCCAAGAGAGAAGCTTTTTAAATCTGGCGAACACACTTTAAGTAATACTGAACTCATAGCCATACTCTTGCGTAGGGGTATACCCTATGAAGATATCAGCATTATAATTTCACCTTCAGAAGTGGAAGACATTGAACCACCGACAAAAACAAGGGACATACATAAAGATTTTATCAGTAAGAATATGGTGTAATAGCTTACGGTGAAACAGAAAAAAACTAAAGCAAAAAAGAAAAACTCAAACGGTGGGAATCTTGGGTTTGAAGAAAAGCTCTGGCAGGCGGCTGATAAGATGCGGGGGCATATGGACCCTGCCGAATATAAGCATGTAGTCCTTGGACTTATCTTCCTGAAATACATCTCAGATGCCTTTGAAGAAAGGCGAAGCCAACTTGAAACCCTCGTATCTGAGCCTTCGAGTGAATATTATGTGAAAGAAGAACAGGCTCGATACGGCGTTGTCGAAGATCGGGATGAATACACATCTGAAAATATCTTCTGGGTGCCTAAAAAAGCCCGCTGGCAATATCTTCAAGCCAATGCAAAACAAACAACTATTGGCAAGCTCGTTGACGATTCAATGGTGGCTATTGAAAAAGAAAACCCTTCTCTTAAAGGAGTCCTTCCAAAAGATTATGCCCGTCCAACGCTTGATAAACATACTCTCGGTGAACTGATTGACCTCATAGGAACCATCGGTTTAGGCGACTATGAAAGCAGGTCAAAGGATATTCTTGGAAGGGTGTATGAATATTTTCTTGGGAGATTTGCATCTGCTGAGGGAAAAGGTGGTGGTGAATTCTACACACCCCGGTCTGTTGTTAAAATTCTTGTTGAGATGATAGAACCATACAAAGGCAGGGTATTTGACCCTTGCTGTGGTTCTGGTGGAATGTTTGTTCAATCAGAGAAATTTGTAGAAGCCCATGGGGGACGGAAAGGTGATATTTCTATTTATGGACAGGAGTCAAACCCTACAACGTGGAAACTCTGCAAAATGAATCTTGCCATTCGCGGTATTGAAGGAAACATTGGCACTCACAATTCGGACAGTTTCAGAAATGACTTGCATAAAGACCTGAAAGCAGATTTTATTCTCGCAAATCCTCCATTTAATGACAGTGACTGGAAAGGGGAATTGCTAAGAGAAGATGTGAGATGGAAATTTGGAATTCCCCCTGTAAGTAACGCTAATTTTGCATGGATACAGCACTTCATCCATCACCTCGCACCAAATGGAATTGCTGGATTTGTCCTTGCTAATGGTTCTATGTCTTCTAATACATCAGGAGAAGGTGAAATACGAAAAAATATTATTGAGGCAGATTTAGTTGACTGTATGATTGCCCTTCCTGGTCAGCTTTTTTATACAACTCAAATACCAGCCTGCCTTTGGTTTATCACTCGGAATAAAAAGAACAGTAAATTCCGTGACCGTAAAGGTCAAACCCTGTTTATAGACGCCCGCAAGATGGGCTATCTGATTGACAGGAGACATAGAGAATTGTCTGATGAAGA
>JBFLZU010000059.1:0-18807 GCA_040756155.1 Nitrospirota bacterium
GAAGAGCTGCAACCCGTTTAACTTCATTTTCAATAAATTCTTTTTCTGCCTTCTTCATCTTCAATGGAAAGGCTATGTTTTCATGGATAGACATGTGGGGATAAAGTGCATAGCTCTGAAAGACCATCGCCACATCCCTTTCTTTCGGAGAAAGAGCATTCACTGCTGTATCATCAAAACATATCCTTCCTTCTGTTACTGACTCGAGCCCTGCAATCATGTTCAGGATCGTGGATTTTCCACATCCACTTGGGCCAACAAAGGTGAAAAACTCTCCATCATTTATCGTTAAATCAAGTTCCTTTATTACTACAATATCTTTAAATCTTTTCTTTACTTTTTCAAATCTTATTTCAGCCATTTCTTACCCCTTTACTGCTCCAGCCGTCAGACCTTCAATAATCCTCCTCTGAAATGCGAAGACGAGAATTATGAGGGGAATGGTCACGACCACAGAGGCTGCTGCAATGTCACCCCAGGGGATCTCATGGAGACCTGGGAATAGTGCTATGCCAACTGGTATCGTCCTTGATGCAGGCGTAGATGTAAAGGTTAATGCAAATAGAAACTCATTCCATGAAAAGATAAATACAAGTATTGCAGTTGTAAATATCCCGGGTGCTGATAAAGGGAACATTATTCTATAAAATACCTGAAATGGACTGCATCCATCCACCCTTGCCGCAAGATAGATCTCATCAGGTATCTCCCTGAAAAAGTTTGTCAGTATCCATATGGAGAGGGGAAGGGAAAAGGTTGTGTAAGTGATTATAAGCGACCACCATGTGTCTCGCAGACCAAGGGCACGGATGATAATATAAAGAGGGCTTACTGTTGCGATGGGCGGAAACATAGAAACCGATAAGACAAAACCGAGAATTAAGGCTTTATATCTTACCTTTAGTTTTGCAAGTCCAAAGGCACAGAGAGAGCCGATAATGAGTGATGAAATAGTGGTAAATGATGCAACAATTGCACTATTTAAAATAATCCTTAAGAAAGGATGCCCCTCAAAGATAGAGATGTAATGTCTTATGGTAAGACTTTCTGGAAACACAGGAGGTATCCTCGTTAGTTCAGAATCAGGTTTTAGGCTTGTGATGAATTGCCATAGAAGCGGACCAGAACAATATATAACTACTAAAATCAACAAAACATAAAAACCTACCCGTTTTATCATTTGCTCCGCGATCTTCGATTCATTCCTCTGCTCAGAATCCTTATGTAAAAAATGCTGATACATCCTATACATAAAAAGACTATTACTGACAATGTCGAACCATAGCCAAATTGAAGTGTTTGAAATAGCACCTTATAGGCGTATATAGATAGTGTCTCTGTAGTATTTGCAGGTCCTCCACCTGTCAAGACATAAATAGCATCAAAGACCCTGAAAGCATCAAGGGTTCTAAAGATTAGCACAACAAGGATTACAGGCTTTAGCAGAGGCAGTGTAATCCGTCTGAAAGTTGCCCAATTCCCTGCACCATCAACCCTTGCCGCCTGATAGAGTTCCCGCGGTATAACCTGCAGTCCTGCCATGAGAAGGATCGCAACAAATGGCGTTGTCTTCCATACATCCATAAACACAGCAGCATTCATTGCCCAGAAAGGGCTACCAAGCCAGTTTATCTTCGTACCAACAATGTAGTTCAATATTCCAAAATCCGTATTGTAAATCCATTCCCACATCCTTGCAGACACAACCGTTGGGATAGCCCATGGGATAAGGACAATGGCCCTGATCAGCCCTTTCAACCTGAAGGACATATTTAAAAGCAAGGCAATATAAAGACCAAACAACAATTCCAGTGAGACGGATACTCCTGTAAAATATGCCGTATTCTTCAAGGCATTCCAGAATCTATCATCTTTTAAAAGAAAAAGATAATTCTCAAATCCAACAAACCTTGAAATATCAAAGATGAGAAGTTTCCTGTGAATACTCAGATAAAAGACATAAATGATTGGATAAATTGTAACAAAAGACAATAAAATAAGGGCTGGAATTACAAACCTGTTTCCGCCTTCACCGTTTCTCATCTCTCCACCCTGAGAATATGTTCTATCTGTTTATGTGCAGAATTTAATGCCTCTTCTGGTGTCTTTATGCCAGATATGGCAGCACTGAACTCAGGCTGAATAACCTGGGTTATCATTATGTAATATGGCGATACAGGCCTTGGTCTTGCTTTCATAAAGACATCATAAAGGCCAATGATAAAGGGTTGTTTCATTAACAGGTCCTTATCCTTATATAAAGACTTTCTTGTTGGTTTATAACCTATTGTGAGGGCAAGGGTCTTTTGTGCCTCAGGGGATGTGAAGAATTTTATCAGTTTTTCTGCTGCATCTGGATGTTTTGAGTATCTATTTATACCGAGCTGCCATCCACCGAGTGTAGATGCAGATTCTTTGTTAGGAAATGATGGGAGTGGAAATACTCCAACTTTTCCTTTGATTGCTGAACTTTCCTTTTCAAAGATGTTCCATGCATAGGGCCAGTTTCTCATGAACAATGCTTTTCCATTTCCGAATATGTGTCTTGTCGGTTCCTCAATAGCAGTTGTTACAAGGGGAGGTGTAATCTTATACTTAACAATCAGGTCTCTCATAAAGTGGAGGGCATCTACATTCTCAGGACTTTTGATAACGGATATTTCATCTCTCAGTACATCTCCGCCATTGCTCCAGAAGTACTCAAGGACATTGCAAACCAAACCCTCGTATTGCTTTCCCTGCCAGATGAATCCATATAGCCCCGATTCCCTTGATGTAATATATTGAGCAATATCAACAAGCTCCTGCCATGTCTTTGGAGGTGAGAAGCCATATTTCTGAAGGAGGTCTTTTCTGTAATACAAGACTCCTGCGTCTATGTACCATGGTATTGCATAGATCTTATCTTTGAAAGTGACAGCCAGCATGGGACCGAGGAAGAATTCTTTTTGTTCATTCTTCGATAAGATAAGGCTTAAATCCTTCAACCATCCTGCCCTTGCAAATTCAGGAACCCAGATGACATCCATACTGAGGACATCAAAATCAGGACTCTTGCCTTCAAGGTTTATGACATAGAATTGGTGCTGTTCATCTGTTGAGGCTGGCAATATCTCATCTTTAACCTTTATGCCAGGATTTTCCTCCTCGAATTTTTTCAATAATTTTTTGAATGGTTCTGGGTCTCCTGCAATCTTACCGTGCTTGAAAACCAAGGTAGTGCTACTGTTGTGTTTGTCCTTTTGAGCGCAACTGATGATTAGGAAGATCAAAAACAATAAAAATAATTTTATAACCATATACACTAAGCGCCAATTTTCATCTTTATTCCCCCTCTTTCTTAAAGACAAGAATACATAGAGGAGGCAGGATTAACGATAGGGAATGATACTTGCCGTGAAAAGGTATCGGCGTGGCCTCTACACCTCCAAAATTGCCATGGCCACTTCCTCCATACTCCTTGGCATCGCTGTTTAATACCTCTTTCCAGTGACCTCCAGCAGGAACTCCCACTCTGTAGTTATAACGTAGAACAGGGGTAAGGTTGCAGATTACAAGTATAGTGTCTTTTGTAGATCTACTCCTTCTTAAAAAGCTGACGATGCTCTGTTCCCAGTCACTGCAGTCTACCCATTCAAACCCAGCATGTTCAAAATCCAGCTCATACAGAGCAGGTTCTCCTCTATACAATACATTTAGATGTTGAACCCATCTCTGAATATCCTGATGTGGAGGATATTGCAGTATATGCCAGTCTAAGCTATCTTCGTGAAACCATTCCCTCCATTGTCCAAACTCACCCCCCATGAACAGGAGCTTTTTGCCTGGGTGAGTATACAGGTAGCCGAAAAGAAGACGAAGATTAGCAAATTTCTGCCAGTCATCACCGGGCATCTTACTGATAAGCGACCCTTTCCCATAAACCACTTCGTCGTGAGAAAGGGAAAGTATAAAGTTTTCGAAAAAGGCATACATAATACTGAAGGTAAGCTGGTTGTGGTAATATTTACGGTAGACGGGGTCCTTCGAAAAATAATCGAGGATATCGTGCATCCATCCCATGTTCCACTTCATGCCAAAGCCAAGGCCACCTACATAGGTCGGTCTTGAAACCATAGGCCATGCTGTTGATTCTTCAGCAATTGTCTGGACATCGGGATAGGAGCGGTAAACTTCTTCGTTCAGTCTTCTAAGAAAAATAATGGCTTCTATATTTTCTTTCCCACCATATTTATTGGGAATCCACTCGCCTTCCTTTCTTCCGTAGTCGAGATATAACATGGATGCCACAGCGTCAATCCTGAGACCGTCTGCATGGTATTTCACCAGCCAGAAGAGAGCACTACTGATAAGAAAGGCACGTACCTCATGACGACCATAGTTAAATATATAACTATTCCAGTCAGGGTGAAAACTTTTCTTGGGGTCTGCATGTTCATATAGGTGGGTTCCGTCAAAATAGACCAACCCGTGCTCATCATCTGGAAAATGGGAAGGGACCCAGTCAAGTATAACACCGACGCCATGTTGATGAAGACTATCAATCAGATACATAAAATCCTGTGGAGTGCCATATCTGCTGGTGGGAGCAAAGTATCCCACTGTCTGGTATCCCCAGGAGCCATAAAAAGGATGTTCCATTAAAGGGGTGAATTCTATATGGGTGAACCCCATGTCTCTTATGTATTCAGGGAGATATCTGCCCATTTCCCTGTAAGTGAGAAAACGATTGTTTTCTTCAGGTATCCTTCGCCATGACCCGGGATGAATCTCATAAACAGCAAAGGGTGATCTAAGCGAGTTATATCTTCGACGGTTTTCCATCCATTCTGTATCGTTCCACTTATAGCTTAAATCCCAGACAACAGAGGCTGTCTTTGGAGGCACCTGCCAGTAAAAAGCAAAGGGGTCTCCTTTATCAACTTCATAGTTATTATGTCTGGAAACAATATGATACTTGTACAGCGTACCATTACCAATCCCTGGAATAAAACCCTCCCAGATGCCTGACCCATCCCATCTTACCCTTAAAGGATGAGATTCTTTGTTCCATCCATTAAAATCACCGATAACCGATACTTCTCTTGCATAAGGAGCCCATACAGCAAAGTGGGTACCGTTAACTCCGTTCACCGTCATCAAATGGGAGCCCAGTTTTTCATAGAGCCTGAAGTGATTTCCCTCTTTAAAAAGATAAATATCATGTTCTGTCAAAGGACTCACACCATATATTACATGCTCGTTTTTCCCGTCAGACCCTTTTGCCATATGACTTCCCCATTACAACTCCAGAATGTTCTTGCCTTTATTTTCCATAAAATACCATATAGCCAGATAATCCCGTATCTGTCTCGTTATTAGAAAATTATTTCTTACATATTCCCTTCCTTTCTCACCCATCCTCTTTGCCATTTCTGGATTATTGAGGAACTGCCTTACCCTGAATGCAGTTCCCTCCACTGAATGGACAAGAAAACCAGTTACTCCGTGTATTATCTGAAGTGGAATGCCACCTGTAGCACCGCCTATCACTGGTTTTCCTTTCCACATGGCTTCAGATACTGTAAGACCAAAGCCTTCTTTCAAAGACTTCTGTAAAACGATGGTGGCTACTCTCTGTAAGGCATTTATCTCTCTGTCACTAAAGGGTGGCAGAAGCAGAACATGTATATCAGGATCATTGGCTGCATATTCTTTTACCTCGTTTAAGACTATCTCTCCTTCCGGATCATCTGTTGCAGGGCTTCCTGCAAGGATGAGGATACAATCATTATACCTCTTGACTAATCTGTAAGCCTTTATCACACCTATTGGGTCTTTGAATCTATCAAACCTCGATACCTGAAGGATTATCGGTCTGTCTATCGGTATCTGCAACCTCTCCGATATCTCCTTTATCTCTCCATCTGTTAATTCTCTGTTTTTTTCGCTGATAGGGTCTATCGACGGTGGAGTAATGAATTCATCTATAGGCATTGCTCTTGTAAATTTTGCTACAGAGAAAATGGCAGCGTCATATTTTTCACAGTAGCGACTCAGATAATTATATATTTCCTTTAATGGATTAGATACATCAATATGACATCTCCAGATCCATTTTCCATTCTTCTTAAATTCAACAAGGGGTATAGGTTGAGGGTCGTGTATTACAACGGCATCAGCATAAAGGCTGATCTTTTCTGAGTTCTCTCGGTTTACCTCATAGTGTTGTTGCCACATATCATTGGTAATTCTCTCAACATTGCCTTGGAGGGCGTTGTGTATTTTTTTTGTTATTTCAAAGAACTTTTCATTACCTTCTATCACTTCCCACCGCGCATTGATACCAAGTTCCTTAAGCAGGGGTATCATTCTCTGGAGGATTTCTGCTACCCCACCACCTGTTCGAGTGGAATTTATGTGAAGGAAAGACCTGTTATTTAATATTTCACCGAGCTTCTGTAGTAGCAATAGATCACTCTTTGGTGCTATGCCTGAATATTGAGTAATCATCTCTCAATCCCTGTAAATTCCATATCCTCCCTCACCTCTTTTTCAACCGCCTCTGCTATATGTTCTCTTATTCCTTCTATGCTGTGCATGAATGGGTCTATAGCCCTTACCCTTCCTGCAAGTTTTCTCTTCCCTAAGACATCTTCCATCCACTTCGAAAAGTCATCTACTCCAAGGCGTATCCTCGCCTCATAAAAATGATAGTATATGGAACCTACATCTATGTATTTTATAGCTATAAGAAACTCCGCAAGGTTCATGGCTATTATCCCAACAGGAAATATCAGTGTTACTGTCTCGTTGAAATAAAATTCATCACCAGGAATTGCCTCCCTTGGCTCAGGAAATCTTTCGATATACTTATCTATTACATTTAGCAGTTCACTTCTTAGGTCATCAATAGTCTTAAAGTCATAGGGGTCTATGTTTGAAAGGTGTTCTGAGAGGACCCTTTCCTCAAGACTTTCACTAGCCCAGTGAGCAAAGTCATTCGTGTATTCGAGGATATGGCCTTTTAAAAAATACTGGTATGTGTGATGGAATATGGCCTCATCGCTTACTATAGCTATTACATCTCTTAGCTCGCGGAGATTTTTAGCTTTTCTACCTGTGGAGTTAAGGATGCTGATGCATTGTTTGAATTCAAAAGGCTCAATTATTTTTTCCATAGATTCAATTTCTTTTTTCAGCAAAAACAAAAACTGATGGTTTTATGGAAGCAAGCTTTACATCCATTTCATTTTTGAAGTTTCTGAAATTAGCCATCAATTTCTTTGGAATAGACCTTCCTCGGGGCAATTTCACAATAAGAGGATTAACAGGTTTATTATTAATCCTCATTTCGTAATGAAGATGTGGTCCTGTTGCAAGTCCTGTAGTACCAACATAACCAATGATTTGACCTTGATTTACTCTCACTCCTCTTCTAATACCCTTTCTAAATCTTGATAAATGTCCATAATAGGTTTTATAGCCATTGGGATGCTTTATTATTATAAGTTTGCCATTCTGACCCTTATATCCAGCAAATATAACTGTTCCATCGCCAATGGCAGAAACAGGGGCGCCTTTAGGAGCAGTATAGTCAAGCCCGTGATGCGGTCTGTATATCTTTAGTATTGGATGGAACCGACCACTGGTAAACCCTGAGCTTATACGCCTGAAACTCAGAGGTGCCTTTAGAAATGCCCTTCTCAGTGATTTACCTGCACCATCGTAGTAATCAACCCTTCCATCATGCTCGAATCTATAAGCGCGATAGGTCTCACCATTATTCACAAATTCAGCAGAGAGTATATCTCCATATTTTTTAAATTCTCCATCTAAATAAAATTCCCCAACAACAATTTTAAATGTATCACCATTTCTAAGGTCAGTTGTAAAATCTATATCCCATGCAAATATATCTGAAAGTTGAAGTGCTAAAATTAGGTTTTCCCTGTCTTCTTCCATAGATGAGATGAGGTTGTCTTTTATAACTCCTCCCATGTGCCGGAGCCTTTTTTCATAGTCCACAGATATCTTTTCAGCAAAAAATCCCGATTCGGTGCGGTTAATGTTTAAGATATAATCGTCATTTATCCAGTATTCAAAAGAGTTAATCTGGTTGTTGCTGTCAATTATTATTTTGTAAGGATGGCCTGGATATAGTTTCCTCAATCTGTGAATATCTGCAGATGCCTCTTTTAACTTGAAAAATTCTTCTATATTAAGCTCGTATTTCTTAAAGATATCAAAAAGTGTTTCTCCTGTTTTGATAGTGCCGCTTATTTCTCGATAAGCTTCTTGCTTTGTGGATGCAGCTTTTTCTGATTCGTTTATAATGCTAAGATTACTTCTTATTGTAAGAATTACTATTATTAAAAAAACGAGTGTTATAAATACCTTCCTCATTCTCCCTCCTTTGTCTTTAATAGTATGGTTTATTTTGGTTTCTTTACAGATTGTTTAATATATACCGAAGATACAATAATTGCTGTTATTACTACTCCTGTAAGCACAGAAAGAAATATAACTATCGCAAGTGATGCATCGAACCTCCAGAAAAGAAAAGAAATTGCAACAGGCGCTGCGTTTTGAACTGAAAAGATGGTCACCACTGTAATGATAATCAATAAAAGTACTATTGTAAACATTCATGCCTTCCTTAGTAGTTTACCCATTTCATGCCATAAAAGGTCGATTCTGTTTATTGCTGCCGGCAAATCGGTATCTATTTCTGTCTTTGCTTTTTTAATCGCTAATTGAAATTCCTCAATAGCCTTTTTGTTTTCATTAGAAGCTAAGGTCTTTGCCTTTTCAAACCCTTCATTAAGGAGGTCAAGCTCATTTCTTACAGTACCGATATTTTTGGAGAGAAGATCTACTCTCACCTTTAAAATATGTCCTCTGATGTTTACCATTACAGCATCGAACATAATCCTCTGTACTTTAGCCTGTGTCTCCTTATTGATTTTATCAATGGCTTCAGCCTGTTTCCTTAAAGCATCTTCAGTTGTTGTCTTCTGCTTTTTTATTGTCTCATCCGTTACGGATATGCCTTTCTTAAAAGAATTCTCAAGAGAGATAACCTTAGAAGAGATAACATTCACCGTTTTTATGATCCGCTGTATATCAGCATCAGGCTTCAATAGAGCAACCTTTGATTCCTCCTCTATTTTTTGGAGTCTCTTCTTTAAATCTTGAACATCGGATTTAAGCCCAGCAGTCTCTTTCTCTATAAGTATTGGCAGTCCATAGTAACCTGCACCTGCAAAGACTACAATCAAAAGTATTACCACTAATACATTTTTCATATCACACCTCCGTCTCAAAGCTTTGCTCTTCGCAACCTGAGGGCATTGCCAACTACTGACACTGAGCTGAAGCTCATTGCAGCAGCAGCAAAAATAGGACTGAGCAGGATGCCCCAGAATGGATAGAGAATACCTGCAGCCACTGGAACTCCGAGTGCATTATAGGCAAATGCCCAAAAGAGGTTTTGCTTGATATTGCGCATCGTTGCCCTGCTCAGACGCCTTGCCCTTACTATACCTCTAAGGTCGCCTTTTACCAGTGTCACACCGGCGCTTTCCATAGCTACATCAGTGCCTGTTCCCATGGCAATACCCACATGAGCCTGTGCCAGAGCTGGTGCGTCATTAATGCCGTCTCCTGCCATTGACACAACTCGTCCCTCATTCTGCAATCGCTTGACGACTTCAGACTTCTGGTCAGGCATCACCTCGGCAATTACATCGTCAATGCCGAGTTTTCTTGATACAGCCTCTGCAGTTGTGCGGTTGTCTCCTGTAAGCATGACAATCCTGATGCCCTCTTGATGAAGCTGTTCAATTGCCTCTGGCGTGGTCTCCTTTATCGGGTCAGCCACACCTAACAGTCCGACCACCTTTCCATCCACAGAAACGAACATTACTGTCTGTCCTTCTCTCCGCATTGTCTCAGCCTTCTGAGATAGTTCACCAGGGTCAATACCGATGTCATCAAGGAGTTTGTGGTTGCCGAGTGCTACTTCATGCCCGTCAATTTTACCCATGACCCCTTTGCCGGTCACGGACTTGAAATTTTCCACATCAGTCAGTTTTATGCCCTTTTCATTCGCCCCTGCCATTATCGCTGCTGCGAGAGGGTGTTCGCTGCCCCGTTCAATGCTTGCAGCAAAATGGATTATTGGCTTCTCATCAAACCCACTGCTCGGGATAACATCTACAAGTCTTGGTTTACCTATGGTAAGCGTTCCTGTCTTATCTACTACAATTGTATCTATCTTCTTCATTACCTCAATTGCCTCTGCATTTTTGAAAAGCACACCTGCTGTTGCACCCTTGCCCATTGCAACCATGATAGACATCGGTGTTGCAAGTCCAAGGGCGCAAGGGCAGGCTATTATCAGAACAGCAACTGCATTGATGAGTGCAAGTGCCATTTTTGGCTCAGGGCCTATCCAAGCCCACATAATGAAGGTTAAGACTGCTATAGCAACGACGATCTGGACAAAGTAGGCTGCGACTATATCAGCGAGTTTCTGAATAGGGGCACGACTTCGCTGTGCTTCTGCAACCATATGAACAATCTGTGAAAGCAGGGTATCCGCTCCCACCTTCTCTGCCTTCATTATTAACATGCCTGTTCCATTAACAGTAGCACCTATAACACGGTCTCCTTTGTCCTTTTGCACAGGAATCGGCTCACCGGTAACCATTGACTCGTCAACAGAGCTTGTTCCCTCAATCACTACGCCGTCTACAGGAATCTTCTCACCAGGCCTCACGCGGAGGATATCTCCTTTATCTACATGCTCAAGCGGAATGTCTTCTTCCGTCCCATTTTTGATGCGACGGGCTGTTTTGGGCGCCAGACCGAGAAGGGCTTTAATCGCTGCTCCTGTCTTGCTGCGTGCCTTCAGTTCAAGCACCTGCCCTAACAGCACCAGAATCACAATGACAGCGGCAGCTTCAAAATAAACGCCCACTTCTCCGCCTTCTTTGCGAAAAGACACAGGAAATATATCAGGAAAGAGCGTTGCCACAACGCTGTAGATGTATGCAACACTCACACCAAGCCCGATTAATGTGAACATGTTAGGACTGCGGTTTATAATTGACTGCCATCCACGCACAAAAAATGGCAAGCCGCCCCAGAGAACAACAGGTGTGGCAAGAATAAGTTCCAGCCATTTCATAATTTTTGGGGGGATTAAACCTTCAAGGGAAATGCCCGGGATATAGTTATGCATAGCAATAATGACTAAAGGAACTGTTAAAACAACCCCGACCCTGAACCGCCTCGTCATGTCAATAAGCTCGGGGTTTTCTTCTTCCCCAAGAGCAGATTTTGGCTCAAGCGCCATGCCGCAAATAGGACAACTTCCAGGAGCATCACGAACAATTTCAGGATGCATCGGACATGTCCATTCAGTCTTACCAGAAATTACCCCTGTTTTTGGAGGCTCGGCAGCTTTCTCCATGAGAAATGCTTCCGGGTCTTTGTCAAATTTATCCTTACAATTTTTTGAACAGAAATAATAGGTAGTATTTTTGTGAGCCGAAGTGGTAGCAGCATCCTTGTCTTCTATGTTCATTTTGCATACAGGGTCTGTTACTTTCATCTTTTCCTCTCCATGCCGAATATGGCGGTTTAACAATAGTTTTCCCTTAAAAATTTTTCCTACAAATATAACATTATTTATTATCTTCTTCTACCGCCTCTTTTATCATATTAGGTATATCAGGAATCGCTGATGTTACCCTACTCCAGCTCGGAATCAATGGTGCACCGAGTGGGTCTTCCATTATTGTCTGCCCTGCTATCCTTATTCCACGTGTGAATGCCTCGACAGCAGTGCCTTCTTCGTGTCTATCGAAGAAAAGACCATTTATAGCACAGTCATCCTCATATCTTTTTAGCATATCCTGTGAAGTCCTGAGATATGTGGCGATTAATGTCTTGAATAATCCTTCTGAAAATATGACCCCTTCTGATGCCAGTGTTCTGAAGAGTGACTTTGTTATATCTACAGCCATTTTCATAAGACCTTTTTCAGGGTCTTCAGGTGAGAGTTCCTGGTGCTTGTGTTCATAGTTTTCACAAAGATCTACCTGGCATATCCTCCTGATAGCACAGTTCCTATATACCTCTGCAAGAACACTAACCTCAAGTCCCCAATCACCCGGAATCCTGTTAACTCTTGCAAGGTCAGTTATCATAGAAAACTCACCTGCCAGTGGATAACGGAAACTATCAAAATACACAAGCAGAGGAAGGTAACCGAGTAACTTTTCGAGTGCCCTTATCAGCGGAGTGACAAGAAGTCTTGTTACCCTCCCATGCATCCTGTCTGTTACGCGACTATAAAAACCTTTGCAGAATTCGTAGTCAAGATTTGGATTGGTCACAGGATAGCATAACCTTGCGAGCATTTCTCTGTTATAAGTGAGTATATCGCAGTCATGCAGGGCAATGACATCACATTCACCGACCGCTATAATATAACCATAAGACATCCATGTTGACCTGCCTTTCCCATCGATACCAGCACTTAACCCCTGTTCCTCTAAAAGTGTATAAAGATTCTGTACCCGTTTGCCATCATTCCATATAATCCTTACCTTCTGGGGAAGTACTGAGAAGAATTCCTTAGCGTGTTTGAATTCTTCTTCATTTGACTGACCAAGTGTGACCACAATTTCTCTTAAATATTTAACCTCCTTGAGTTCTCGTATGATATCTTTTAAGGCTTCACCTTCGATTTCTGAATACAGAGACGGAAGCACAAGTGCGATAGGACGCTGTTGAGCATACCAGTTGAGTTCCGATTCTATTTTCTCAAGATTCAATTTCCCAAGTCTGTGAAATGTTGCAATTACCCCTGTCTGATAAAAGTCACTCATTTTACACCTCCGAATCCTTTTCTGAATGATTTTTAAGATATACAGTTCTTATAGGGAATGGTATCTCGATACCCTCTTCTTTAAATCTCTTGAATATCCTCTTTCTAAGTTCATGTTGAGCAAGATACTGGTCAACAAATTCCTGCACCTGGCATATAAGGGTAAAATCAAGGGAGCTATCTCCGAATCCCGGTATGAATCTGACGAAGGGTTCAGGATTCCCGAGCAGACCCGGGATTTCTCCGATAGCCTTTTTAGCCTCCTCGACAAGTATCCTCTCAACCTTTTCGGGGTCAGAAGAATAACTGACACCTATCGGAATTAGTAAAGACATCCTTTTTTCAGGGAGATAATAGTTCGTAACAACACTCTGTGCAAGTTTGCTGTTGGGAATCACCACTATGTTGTTAGGTAACATCCTCACCCTTGTAGTTCTCCATGTAATGTCTTCGACATATCCTTCCTGCCCTGTCTCAAGCTTTATAAAATCTCCGACTCTGATGGACTTTTCAACAAGTATATGGATCCCTGCAAAGAGGTTTGCGAGCGTGTCCTGAAGTGCAAGGGCAACCGCAAGGCCTCCGACACCGAGGGCTGTAATGAGAGGAGTTATCGAAATCCCAATTACACTGAGTATAATCAACAAACCTATAATGAGGATTGTCCCCTTCAATATTCCATATGCAAGTCCTGTTGTAGGAATTGGAAGGTCTGATTTCTGTATGTAATCTCTGAATATCTTTCCTGATAGGTTTGCAGTGGCAATTGTGATTGAAAGAATCACAACTACATGGATGGTCTTGCTGAAATAAAAGACATACTTTTCTGGAAGCTCTGAAATGGCAACTCCGATATAAAGTCCAATGGCAATGCACCAGTAAATGGATGGAGTTTTAAGCGATTTTACTATAATGTCGTCAATCTTTATCTCCGTTTTTTCCGCCCATCTGTGAAGGAGCCTGAAAGTAATACCCCTTATGATGAGTAATACAGATGTAGATATCAAGACTACTATTACAGGAATGAATATCCTCTTTAAATTAATGTCCAATTATTCCTCCAATCTCAAGACCTTTTTCTTAGAACTTCTTCTATCTTCGAGCGGAGTTCTCTGTTTTCGAGTATCCTCTCTATAGCGGTTGAAAGGGCATTGTTTGCCTGCTCTTCCATTTTCTCTTCACTAAAAGCGACATCTCTGAATGAGTTTGAACTGTCAACATTCGTTGTGTAGATTATTTTATTCTTTTCCACATCGGCAACAATAACTCTTAGTCTGACCCTTGATTCATACTGTGCCTTTAGGAATCCCGTGTAGCACTCAACCACAAGTTCATCTATATTTCCTCCAATAACTATCTTTCCCATAGAAGGACGTATAGAACCTTCTCTCAGGTCCCAATGTGGTGTCTCTCCAGATACAGTGTAACCCACTTTTGAAAAAACGGCACCTATCGCCCTTGCGACTGCATCAGATGGTGGCTGAGACTTTGAGATTACCTTTATTTCTTTTCCATCTGATTCAACCTTTCTGCCTATAGTCCATCTATCTGTGACCTTTCTAAGGTCGTTAAAAAGAGCAACTGTGATAATTGATTGCTGTAGCCCTTTCTCTGCAGGAGGAATATACCTTGTTGATTCGTATTTGAGGGAAACGGGATAGTGAGCAACAGATGCACATGAAATAATAGATATTGTTCCTGCTAAAGCCAAGACTTTTGAGATTCGTTTTATCATTGTTTTACCCCCCTTTTAAAACCTAAAACCTTAATATAGCACCTATATTTCCTGCAGATTTAAGCCTTTCATTTTCTCTTATGACCTCTACCCGTGCCCCCTGTTCTACTGCCTTCTGAACCACTAAATCAACTATATAATTAAATGGCTCAACCACCCTCCCGCAATACGGACATTGTTCTACACCCTGAACTGTAAGAAAATCGCAGTTTATACACCTGAGTCCTGATGTTGTATACCCCTCATGGAATATAAGTTTGTGTATCTTTCCTTCCCGTAAACTTGTAAGTACATCGTCTATTCCTAATACACCATATTCGTTTTTGTGTGTCCTTGTTATCATCTCATCTACGAGTTCTTTTTCTTTCTGAAGTTCTATCTGCTCTATAGCCTCCATGGATTTCTTAAGGATATCCTGGTTACTTGCAAACATCTCTGCAGAAAATGTCCCCGCCACCTTATCAGCAATCGTTATAGGTAACATGGAGCGAAACCTCAAGAGTGCCTCATGTGAACCACCGAGAATAATTCTTCCTATATATTCCTGCGGGAGAAACCCCTCAAGCACCTTTACCACATCCTTCAGATGCATGGTTATATGATGTTCTATGTGCCTAGTTCTCCGTGTCTCCTCAAGGGCGAACCAACCACCTTTCTTATGTTTTCCAGGGATGTCAGGAGTGAACATCTCTGTATATTCTTCTATCTCACCGAGATGTATGAGAAATATACGTGCAGATTCTTTGTCAACAAGCACAACAGCATATCTCTGGTAGTTATCAAGGATATCTGTAAGTGGTTTGATATGGGGGGTCTTATCAATTACAAGTTCATTTCTCACAGGAACGGAAAGGTGATATATCCTCCAGAATTCAACCGGAGCAGAAGTGATTATAGTCAACCCCTTTTTAAAATCTCTTCTGTTTCCGTTGAGGAATATCTCTATACGCCTTATATCTTCCCTGAGCATTTTCTCTCCCTGTTTCCCTATCCTATCGAGTTCCTTTTTCAGGAGATTCTTGAAATGTATCTGATAATCTCCCTTAGGGTTTGTGATAGGGTTTACATTGAGATATAGACTGACGAAGAGATTACCATCACCAGCGGTGTTTATTAACTCCTGTAGTTCCTTATGTGTTACCATGTGTTACCTCCTGTTTATATATGAGGCTGTTCAAAAACTCAAAGAGACTTAAAAATCAAGATTCTCTGAGCATATTGTAATTTCCTTTTACCGCAACTTGTCATTCCGTGCTTGACAGAGCCTGCCCCGTACTTGATATGGGGGACATGTCTGGATTCCTGCTTTCGCAGGAATGACATAAAAACCATATTTACTGAACACCCTCATACATTTTCAACCGCCCATTCTTTATATAATTCTATAAGTCCAATGCATATCGCTGCGAGTAGTGGTCCTAATATCATCCCTATAAGACCGAATACATGGATGCCTCCCATTACACTAAAAAAAACTATCAAGGCGTGGAGTTTTGTCCTCCCACTTATAAGAAGGGGCTTCAAAACATTATCAATGGTTCCTACAATAAGTGTTCCAATGAGTATAAGGATAAAACCTTTTAGATAAGCGCCTTTGATAAAGAGTATTATTGCTGCGGGGATCCAGATAATTGCTGTGCCGAGTATCGGAAGAAAAGAAAAGAATGCCATCATCGTTCCCCAGAATACAGGGGATGAGAGCCCCAGTATCCAGAAGGCAACACCACCAACTGTCCCCTGAATTATCGCCACAAGGACTCCACCATATACTGTGGCATATACGAGGTCGTTCATACGGGAGAATATAGCATCCCTCCTCGTATCTGTTATGGGGAGTATACCCTTGGTATACCCTAAAAGCCTGTCTCCATCCTTAAAGAGGTAAAACATGGAAAGTATCATAAGGACAAAATTAAAGAGAAATGCAGAGAAATTCTTTACCACAGTGGTAGCCATATTTGCAATGATTGCGCCTATCCTTTTAAGATTAGCCATCACCATCTCATTGACATCTATGCCTGCTGTGCCAATATATCTCTCGAGTGTATCTTCGATTCTTGAAACAAGAAGGTTTTCCTTAAGTAGATTGAGAAACTGAAATTCTCCTGCCTTTATGTGAGATTCATAATTTTTGTATGTAGTTGCTATCTCTTCTATCAGGGTGGCGACTGCAAATCCGAATGGGACTATAATAATAACAGTTATCAGAAAACACATAAAGAGTGCGTTGAGGGATTTATTCCTTATAAATCGCTCTCCGATTTTCCTGTAAAGAGGGTAAAACAGCACAACAAATATTATTGCCCAGAGGATTGGAATGGCAAAGGGCAGTAATAATTTAACAAAGAGATAGAATAGAATTCCGACCACCGATATGGCTATTAGATGATAGAAATACTCTGCTTTAATCATGGCCCACCAAGGTCTGTCTTTATACTGAAGAGCTTCATTATGTCCTGCAGTGTTACAATTCCTTTAATCCTATCTCCATGACTGACAACTAACTTCCTGACATTATTCCTGAGCATCCTGTCAAGGACATTGACTGCATCCTCATCGTCAGATACCACAAGACCTTCGTGAATTTTCTGCATAATATCATACACATCTGTGTATGACCATTTCTCTGGATGGATGTCTTTAACATTATTTATTGATATAATGCCAACCAGCCTTTCTCCATCCATTACGGGAAAACTTGAGTATCTATATTTGAAGAAGTAATCATCTACAAGGTTTTTTAGGTTCGTCTTCTGGTCTACTGTAATTACATCTTTTTCCATGATTGCACCTATTTTTATCCCGCTAAGCATTCTTTTTAACAGGAGTTGCTGGTAACTACTCTTTGACGCATGATCAAGGAAGAATCCGATTACTATAAGCCAGAGTCCGTTAAATAGATGTCCTCCGAACATTTCCATTATTCCCCAGAATATAAGTAAAAAGGCAAACCCCTGTCCTATCACACTTGCGGTCTTTGTTGCCTTCTTGAGGTCGCCCGTGAATTTCCAGATAGCAGCTCTTAAGACCCTTCCCCCATCAAGTGGGAATCCGGGCGCTAAATTAAATAGTGCAAGTATTACATTTATATAACTAAGATACTTTACAGTCGAGTAAGCCTCTATTCCCATCTGAATAGTTGCACCTATGAGATAAAAAACTCCGGCAAGTGCAAAACTCATCAGCGGACCTGCAATAGCTATCTTAAATTCAGCCTTTGCGGTTGGAGGCTCTCCTGTAAGCTCTGCTACACCACCGAATATGAAAAGGGTTATTCCTCTTATAGTTATACCATTTTTCTGGGCAACCCAGCTATGGGCGAGCTCATGAAGAAGTACAGATGCAAAGAGCATAACTGTGGTTATGCCTGCCGGTATCCAGTATGACAGCCTGCTCAGCGCCTCGTATTCTTTAGGGAAGTATGCCGTAGCTAATGAGATCATAACAAGACCAAATACGATGAACCATGTATAGTGTATCTTTATCCTGATGCCTATAATCCTGCCTATAGTAATTGACTCGTTCATCTTTGATTAATCCTCTTTCTTGATATTTCAATGAATGCAGATGCAAGCGCCATTGTGGATAGGTCTTCAGGATTTCTCTCCGGGTGCCACTGGACACCTATGAAAAATGGATAATTCTGAAGTTCGATAGCTTCAACAATACCATCTGGTGCTACAGCAGTTACCACTATATTTTTCCCGACGACCTTAACAGATTGATGATGTGTGCTATTGACATCTGTCACATCTACCTTAACTATATCATATAATTTCGTATTTGAATAGATGTTAACCGTGTGCCTGCTCTCTCTGTGCTTTTCTATATCCTGATAAAGTGTTCCTCCAGTTACAATATTCATAAGTTGCATACCATAACATATGCCAAGTAGCGGTTTTCTTGCCCTTATTGCTTCATTGAGTAGTGCTATCTCAAAATCTGTTCTTGCATTAGAAGTAAGTTTGAGTTCTGCAGTAATCTCTTCTCCATAGTAAGAGGGATGAATGTCATCACCACCTGAGAGTAAGAGACCATCAATTGTATCGACAATTGCCATGACATCTTCTACCGATGTTGGTGTTATAAGGAGCGGTATACCACCCACGTTTTTTACGAAATCTATATATTCCAACCTGAGGTAACTGCGATTACCATCTATATCTGTTGTTATGCCAATGATTGGCTTCAT
>JBFLZU010000059.1:18907-38533 GCA_040756155.1 Nitrospirota bacterium
CCTGTAAGTTTTCCATCCAGTACAACTGCCTTTCCATTTACAAACACATGAACTATACCATCTGGATACTGAAATGGGTTATCAAAGGTAGCCCTATCTTTTATGGTGTTTATATCGAATACCACAATATCTGCATAATAGCCTTTCCTGATAAAACCCCTTTTTTTAAGTCCGAATCTTAAGGCTGGCATCCCTGTCATCTTATGGATAGCCCCTTCAAAGGTAAGTAATGATTCTTCCCTTACATATTTACCAAGCACCCTCACAAAAGAGCCAAATCCTCTCGGATGAGGTTTCCCTCTGGCTGTAATACCATCCCTCGAACGTGCAGAGCTGTCTGAGCCAATCATCGTATAGGGTTTCTCCAATATCCTCCTCAGATTTTCTTCGCTCATCGAGTGATATATCGCAGAGACCCTGAGTTTTTCTTCCAATAGAAGGTCAAGGATTGTATCTATCGGTGATTTTTTGAGGATATTACTTATCTCAAAGATATTCTTTCCCTCAAGGTTTTTATTTTCCTTGGATATTACAGATGCGATTACAACCTTTTCCCATCTGCTAACTTCAGGGTGTCTGTCATTTAGTTCCCTTTCAATCCTTTTTCGGGTCTCTCTGTTGCACAATCTTTCAATCTCTGCTTCCCTTCCTCCCTCATACACCCATGAAGGAAGGACTGCATCGAGGTCTGTGCTCGCTGCTGTATATGGATAACGATCGCATGTGATATCTATGCCATTGTCTCTTGCCGCTTCAATGGTTTTAAACAACGTATCTATTTTACCCCAATTTTTCTCTCCACTTGTCTTGAGGTGGGATATATGCACAGGGATATTTGCATTTCTGCCTATATCTGTAGCCTCTGAGACTGCCTCGGTGAGTTTTTCGCCTTCGCTCCTCATGTGGGTAGCATAGATACCACCATGAAGTGATACAACAGTCGCAAGTTCTATAAGTTCATCGGTATCTGTGTATATGCCAAGTGGATAGATAAGACCTGTTGAGATGCCGAGTGCGCCTGCACTTAGACCCTCTTTAAGAAATTTTTTCATGTTTTGCATATCATCCATTGATGCCTCTCTGTCATTGAGGCCGATAATAGATGCCCTGATGCTTCCATGACCTACGAGGGTAGCAAAGTTTAGACCAATTCCTTTTCTTTTGAGTAATTTGATGTATTCATCCCACGATGACCACCTCTCTTTGATGCCGAGTTCCACGAGGTCAGGCTCTCTCTGTTTTTCTGCGTCACCAGAGATAGGAGCTGCAGAGAGCCCACAGTTACCATTTATCTCAGTGGTTACTCCCTGCATTACCTTGCCAGCACCTGAAGGGTCTGCGAGGAGTGTAAAATCAGAGTGAGAATGGGTATCTATGAATCCAGGAGATAGCATCAATCCAGTGGCATCAATGATTACATCTGCTTTATAATCTGGTATGTTGTCTACTGCCTCAATCCTGTCTCCAACAATCCCTACATCTCTTCTTTCTGGAGCATTGTTAGAGCCATCTATTACAACTGCATTCTTGATAACGATGTCAAGCATATAGACTAAATATATCAGACAAAAGGGATATTGACAAGCCTTAATCGGGGTGTTATTGTTATAATATCTTTTATGGAATCTATTACAAACTTCCTTGTCGAAAACCTTGTAGCAGTATTCTTTCTGTATGGAGCAAGTTTTTATGCCCTCTCCTTTGCAATTATCCTCGGCATAAAGACCTTGAGAGACCTGAACATAGCTAGACCATTCCTTTTTCTTATATTATTTGGTTTCACACACGGAACAGTAGAGATGATGGATGCGTTATCTATCTTCAGATTAAAAGCCTTTGATATCGCAGAGCCCTCTTTCTACTCAATGATCAAGGTGGGGTTACTCTGTCTTTCCTTTGCCTTTCTCCTGATATTTGCTATCAGATTATTATTTGCAGAAAGGCTGAAGAATGGTAAGGCAGGCACTTATCTCTCAGTCATTATACCCTTACTGGCAGCAGTACACTTTGGGGTATCTTTTTTCTCGAGTGAGCCTATCCGCATAAGTGATTTCGATGCGAGTGTAAGATATTTTATAGCCTTTCCATCCGCTTTTCTTTCTGCCGTTGGGGTGTATTTCCTGTCTAAGAAGAAGGAGTTGCTGGATAAATTACCTCAGGGTGCAGGGAAGCGCTTACATATATCTGTATTAGGTTTCTTGTCCTATGGGGTGTTTGCTGGACTTATTGTGCCAGAATCTAACTATCTTTTTGCGTCCTTTTTAAATTACGATACATTCCTTGCCAATGTGGGAATACCTGTTCAGGTATTCAGGGCGGTGGCTGCATTATCCATAGCCTATCTCTTTACCGTGGCTATGGCATTAAGCCTTGTCACTAAATTCTGGTGTGCTTATGGCGTTATTATTGCGGCGGTATTAATAGTTGGTATATCAGACATTACTGCGATGAATCAGATAATAAGTGCTCAGAAAAACATTACCATGTTGCATCTCGAGGATGAACGCTTTTACGAACTTGATGCAACTTTTACAAAAATGGGCACATATCTATATACTAACATGAAGATAGACGAAGGATTTGAGAAAGCCAAGAGTAACTTTGAGAAGGAACTTAACTATCTTAAGAGTATTGAACACAAAGAAAAGGAGGAAGAGATTCTCCTGAGTAAGATAGATGAAGGTTATAGAAAATTCCTGAATATGAGCAAAGGCTTGCCATCAAAGGATGAAAAGGCATATTTACTCGTTGAGGAGATTAACGATAATATAAACACCATCTCAAAGATGCACAGGGACGAGGTATTTCTCCATCTCAACAAAATCCACAGGCTATCAAATCATACCTTTAATACACATATTATAGTGTTCATTGTTGCCACCTTTGTTTTCTTATTTATTGGATACAGATTTATTAAAATGATTCTCGTGCCTTTAATTACACTTAAACGTGGGATAACCGAAACAAGAAAAGGCAATCTAAGCCACAGGATAGGGTTACATACCCATGACGAATTCCAGGAGATTGCAGAGGAATATAATAGAATGGCAGAAGCACTTCTCGATAGGAATCAGAGGCTTGAAAAAGCAAAAGATGAGATGGAGAGATTATCCATTACAGATGGGATGACAGGGCTTTTTAACTACAGGTATTTTTATGGGACATTGGGAAGCGAGATAGAGAGGGCAAAAAGATACAATAAAACCCTTTCTCTCCTTATGGTAGATATAGACGATTTTAAACATTACAACGACACCCATGGTCACCTCATGGGTGATGAGGTTCTCAGGCATATTGCGAAGATATTTAGAGATAACATCAGAAAAGTGGATATACCGAACAGATATGGTGGAGAGGAGTTTATAATAATACTCCCATTTACAGGTAAAGAAAATGCTATAAATGTTGCAGAAAAAATAAGAGAGGCTGTAGAGAGATATCCATTTCTATTTAAGGAGTCACAGCCAATGGGTAACCTTACTGTAAGTGTTGGAGTAGCGAGTTATCCTGAGGATGCAAAAGAAATCGAGGGATTAATTAAAAAGGCAGACGACGCCCTTTACATGTCAAAGGTAATAGGCAAAAACAGGGTCTATGAAGCGTGAGAAAATATAAGGTGCGCTTGACATAAGGATGACATTATGATAAAAATCCTTATATGGAAGAAAGTTATACCTTAGAAAGGGCTATTGCAGAGGCAGGGATACATTATCCCCGCTCATATGATATAGCTTACAGAATCGGCTATCCGATACAACTTCTTGGCATCCTCTATCTTACCCTCGCATTTATATTTGCCTTCCCTTACATGGTTGCAGGTGTTTTTATATTTGAATCAGGTGTGGTTTTATCTTCCATTTTCCTTCTTGTGTGGAAGAGGGAGATAAAGAGGTTTATTTTGATGGCGACATTTGCAGGTATTTTACTTCAGGCTGTAAGCTATATAGTAGTTCCAGAGCCATATCTGAGGACACTTTTTATTATTGGTGTTGGTCTTGTATGTGTCGGAGGGGCAGGACTCGTTGGTAAAGAGGCATACTGTTTTGGATTCGGCGAAGGATGGCTTATACTACTTCTGTATCCTGTTATAATCTTTATAAATCTCATCGGGGTAGAAAACAGGGTAATCTTATCTACCCTTTATATATCTCTTTTGCTACTGCATGTATTATTCCTCAGGAAAAAACTCTCCCAGCCACTGCTCAAGAAGTGAAGAGGAAAACGGGACGGTTCTATTTTCTTGACAGTGAAGATAAAAGATGATAAAAAAGATAATAATCCATCCACGGGGACAGTCCCGAATCTACGGCTTCGCCCGTAATTCGTTCGACTGAGCGCTCACGACGAAGTCTGGGACAGTCCCCTTTGCCGAAGACAGCAAGCATAGCACCAATCGAAGATCGCGAAGCAAAGGAATATGTATATCACATTCTAACAAAGGGGAATAGCCGAAGAGAAAATAGAACCGTCCCATTTTTCACATGCGTATCATTACTGGAAAATCAAAGGGTCGTAAACTCAAAGGTTCACGCATAAAAGGTACTAGACCCACATCACAGAAGGTAAAGGAATCCCTCTTTAATATAATTGGTGAAAGGATCTGTGGTGCTACATTCCTTGACCTCTATGCAGGAACGGGTGCCATCGGCATAGAGGCATTAAGCCGTGGTGCAGGGGGGGTTGTCTTTGTGGAGAACGGTTTCCAATCGAGAAAGATTATAGAAGAAAATCTATCACTTACAGGTCTTGGTGAAAGGGCAGAGGTTTTCGGTATGAAGGCAGAAAGATTTGTAGAGACCACTAATGAAAAGTTCGATATTGTGTTTGCCGATCCACCATATCGCACAGGAGAAGTTAACATTATCCTTGAAAAATTAAGCAGATGTGATATTATTAATCAAGAAGGATTACTTATTGTAGAACATTTTAAGAAGAAATATCTCCCTGGGAATATAGGGGAGATGAAAAGACTTAAAGAATACAGGTATGGTGATACATATCTGAGTGTTTATAAAAAAGGTGAATGATGAAAAAGATTGCTGTTTATCCTGGCACATTTGATCCTGTTACTAACGGTCATGTAGATTTAATAGAAAGGGGTCTAAGGATATTCGAGACCGTGATAATTGCAGTGTTAGTGAATCCGAAAAAGGAGCCACTCTTTACAATAGAAGAGAGGCTCGAGATGATTAATGACTCAACAGCAGGGATAAAAAATGTTATCGTTGAGGCATTCGATGGACTCCTTGTGGAGTATTCAAAGAAAAGGGGTGCATCTGCGATTATAAGGGGATTGAGGGCTGTCTCTGACTTTGAGTATGAGATGCAGATGGCTCTCATGAACCGAAGACTTGATACAGGGATAGAGACTGTTTTCATGATGCCTTCAGAGGAATATTCCTATCTTACATCGAGCATAGTGAAAGAGGTAGCGTCCTTCGGAGGGTCGGTGGCGGGGCTGGTTCCAGCAGTGGTTGAAGAAAGACTGAGAGAAAAATTCAGGTACTGAACTTGTTTCAGGAATAAGTAGAGGGTCAATCAAATGACAAGACACAGGTTATGTTAGTCTGCAAACAGAGTGATATCTGCTGGGATGTCCATAGTGTGCTTGAACCTCATGGATTTGACATCTTTACACTTGATTCATCCAAAGACCCCGTAGCGATAATTGAGGAACAAGGGGCAGATGTTGCTCTCATTGAGATATCCCCATTCGAAAACGATCTTCCCGCAGTGATGATAACAGCCCAGATGCATCAGATTGATACCACACGGCATAAATGCATCATAACAGGTCTTTATAGTGAACCAATGATAGAGAAAGAGATACAGATGAGGATAGATAACCACAAGAAATTCACTGTTATATATATTGTTGTTAGCTTTTTTGAGGCATTCCGTCAAAAATATGGGGAAACATCGGGAGACGATGTATTAAGGGCTATAGGTGCTATCCTGAGGATGGCTAAAAACGAATTAGGAGACGATGCCGATATTATTGCACAGACAGGCATGGAGGATTTTGTTTATCTAACGATACCTGAAAGGATGGAAATTATATGCACTTATATCATAGATGCCTTAGATAGGGATTTTCTCCCTGCGTATTATTCTGATGGAGGCTATAAGAAAGGACATATAGAGATTGAGACAAGAAAGGGTGAAAATAGGGAAATACCCCAGAACGACATGAAAAAGAAACTCGGTGCAGTTCTCATAGAGAATAAGTTTATCAGCCAATTAACCTTAGAGGAGGCATTAGAAAAGCAGAAGGAATGTAAAAAAAGACTGGGTGATCTGCTCCTTGAGCTGGGACACATTAACGAGGAAGTACTTGCTCAGGCACTTTCACTTCAACATTCCTTTCCACTTGTTCCTCTGTCAAATAGGGTTCCTGAACCTCGTGTCCTTAGCCTGATACCGAGAAACATTGCACTGAAATATCTCTGTTTTCCACTGTCGGTAGATAATAAAAGACTGATTCTCTCAATGGCAGACCCACTCAACCACCATTCCATTGAGGATATAACCTTTCTAACAGGTTGTGAGGTTATACCTGTCGTATCCATAAAGAGCGAGATACTTACCTCCATAAGCAAATTTTATGGAATAGAAGAGAAGGTGACAGAGGTTTCAGAGGAGGAGCAGAAGATGCTCAATCCTGTTATCCGAATGGAAAAACTCATCCTTGATGATGCAGTAGGAGAGGGGGCAAGCGATATCCACATAGAGCCGAGGGTAAACTTCCTTGGTGTAAGGTACAGAGTAGATGGTCTCCTGAAAGAGGTGATGCAGGTGCCGTCATGGATGCAGAGTGCGCTTATCTCAAGAATAAAGGTAGGTGCAAAGATGGATATAGGAGAGAGAAGGCTGCCACAGGATGGGAAGATGACTACGACGATAAAGAGCAGGGATGTTGACCTCCGTATATCAACCCTCCCTACACATTTAGGTGAGAAGGTAGTCATACGCATCCTCGATAAGTCCCGGAAGTTACTTTTATTGGACGATCTCGGTCTATCTTCGAGAGGATATATTGACCTTCAGTCATTTGTTAAGAGGAGGGATGGTATCATTCTTGTGGTAGGTCCTACTGGCTCGGGCAAGACAACCACACTCTATGCACTTGTTAATGAACTGAAGGGTGAAGCACTTAACATTGTTACGATTGAAGACCCCATAGAGTATGAATTTGAGGGGGTGAATCAGGTTCAGATCCATGAGAAGGCAGGGCTTACTTTTGCCTCTGTCCTGAGATCTGTGCTGAGACAGGACCCTGATGTAATAATGGTTGGTGAGATAAGGGATAAAGAGACAGCAGATATAGCATTTAGGGCCGCAATGACAGGGCACGTTGTGTTGAGCACAGTGCATACATACGATACCGCTGCCACGATTACAAGATTGATCGATCTTGGTGTTGAACCCTATCTGATAGGTTCTTCCCTGATAGGCGCTGTTGCTCAGAGGCTTGTCCGTTTAAACTGTCCATACTGCAAAGAGCCATACAACCCGCAGAGTGAAACCTTACATAGCCTTAATGTCCCTGATACATATGAGGGCGCCTTTTATCGTGGTCGTGGCTGTGAACAATGCAATGAAAAGGGATATAAAGGCAGGATTGGTATATTTGAGGTGATGAAGATAGATAAGATAATGAAGGAGCTTATATCTACAAAAGAAAAAGAACACACTATCAGAGAAACGCTCATAAATAATGGTATATCTTCTTTAAGGCAGGAGGCAATCAATAAAGCGATGGAGGGGACTATAACCCTTGAAGAGGCATTGAGGGCAACATATAACGAATCAATGATGGAGTATCGTCTCTGTCCATCATGCAAGAAAAGAATAGAAGAGAGTTTCTCTGCATGCCCATACTGTGGCAATACCCTGCGCATAGAGTGCCCTTCGTGCAACAGAAAACTCCAGATAGACTGGGTATACTGTCCCTTCTGTAAAGGGAAAGTTTCTCCAAGTTCAAAGAGGCTAAAAAGCCAAAAAAGAAGATAACTGATGGAAAATTATTATCAGGTGCTCAAGGTGGCGCCATCCGCATCTCAGGATGAGATAAGGAAGGCATATATTGCGATTGTAAAAAAGTGTCATCCTGATATTTTGGGAGAAGGTAATAGTGGTTCTTCCGAGAGGATAAATCTCCTGAACGAGGCATATCATACGCTTAAAAATCCACAGAGGAGAGCTGAATATGACCGAATACTGAGGATACTCAGTGAGGTAGCAGAACCCACTACAAAGATTAAGAAAGAAGGGAAAGGGACAGATATAATCATGGATGAGGCTGTAAACAAACTGATAGAGAAAGTAATTGTACTTGATGAAAAGATTAAATGGACAATCGAATCTACAGGTAGGTTTGAGCGTCTGATTTCAGGTCAGAAGGGACTTGAAAGATACTATATATTTATAAAAAGCAGGATTCAAGGGGTCAAGGGGTCAAATGCTTTACTTGAATCCTTGACCCCTCAAACCCTCGAACCCTATTTCAAAAAGTTATGCGAAGAGAGAAAGACCCGTCTTTTTCGCACATTCTGTTTATTTCTCCTATTGACTGATAGTATCTCAGATGTAGAAAAGAAGGTCGTATCGGAGTATAACCTCGCCAGCCATCACTCCAAGACTGCTTTGATTGATATTGACTCAGGTAAGATATTCTCCCCGCATTCTGAAGGTATTAAACCTCCTGTCTCAAAGGTTTCCCTATGGATGTAAGAAAAGGCTTAAAGGAACTCAACAGGGTTTTTAAGGCATTGTCTATGTATCCAAGGGGTCATCCTTCGCTTAAATCCCCCATGAAAATGATGTTTGATGCCATTAATGAAATCGTCGAAGAGGTTGGAATTATAGATATAGGAGTAACACCCAAAGGTTTTCTCCTTGCTGATGAGGTTATAGATGTCCCTCTTGCAGTTCACCTCCACAAAAGGAATATAGTCCTACTCTCAATCGCCGAGGGGGTTACAATGGAAGGACTGAGGGAGGCATTGGAGGTGATGGCATTCGAGGATGGAAGTATCGAAGCCCGACTTAGAGAAAAAAAAGTTACAGGCATATCAGTGAAGGAGGTTCCTTACCTTGAGATACTTGAAAAGGAAGAAGGCATAGCGGTAAGTGAGACAGTGGATCTATGGAAATCCATCATTTTTAAGTATCTGTCAGGTGATTCTGAGGATATCGGAATAGAAGAAGAAAAATTTCTCCTGACACTCGCTACCAATTTAGATATGATGCAGGAGTTCATCAGGTATCTACTCAAGAAGACAGAGGGAAAAGAGATTGTTGAAATGTCTTCAAAGCTCAGTGAGGCATTTGAAAGGATATATTCCAGTGTTTCAATTATAAACAAAGCCTTTCTGCCTTCTGCTTTAAAGAACATTGTAGAGGTAACTTCTATGCTTGACCCTGATATGCGCTATCACTTACTTACATCAGGGGGAACGATAATAGATAAAATGACATCTTATCTTACAGATGACATGGTTGTTGATGTTGTTGTCTCTATCCTCGCAAGAGAAGGAAAGGTTACAGATAGGCTACTCAGGGTTGTAAAAAGCGTGACATCAGTCGAGAATGTCTCCGAAGCGGCAAAGAAACGTGTTGACAAAAAGTTCTGGGACATTATAAATGAACTCTTTTTTAGAGTAAAAGAAGAACATTTTATATCTGCTGAGTATATGAAATCTCTTGAAGAACTGAGCGATATAACATTAACAGAAGAGATTGCCCTCGATGATAAGTATATAAAGACCATAAAGAAAGATTCTATAATGGAACAGAGGATTCTTTTCCTTGTAGACCTCATTCATATGGATGAGAAGGATGCTACCTTAAGACTTGAAGAAATATTCGAGGAATCTGTCCTCTCCGGTGACTATGTTCAGGCAGAAAGGGTACGCGGGTTACTTATAGACCTTTTCCCTTCTGATCAGGCGTTTCTCTACAGGATCTCTAAAGATGAGGTTATAAAGGAACTTATCGCTGCACTCTGCGATACGGATAAGAGATATTTTGATAAGATAAGTAGCATAATAATCAACATAGGGCTTCCGACCGTTCCTCTGTTAATAGATGTATTAATAAATGAGAAGAATAGGTGGGTAAGGTGGGCGGTTCTTGACATGCTCTTACGCATGGGCAGGGTTATACTTCCTGAGGTATATTCCCACCTGTCGGATAACAGATGGTATGTTGTAAGAAACATGGTCCATCTCATAGGAAAGATTGGAGACGATGAAGGAGTTAAGCACCTTAAGGATTGCCTGAGACATGAGGATATCAGGATTAAAAGAGAAGCGATAAAGGCTATGGGTAGCATTGGTGGAGAATCAGTAATAAAAACACTCCTGTTGCTCCTGAAAGATAAGGACTTAATGGCTCAGGTCATTCAAACCCTTGGAGATATGAGGGCTATAGAATCCGTTCCTCTTCTCAGAGAGATTCTGCTTCAAGAATCACTCCTTTTTGCCAGCAAATACGATGATATCAGAAAGATGGCAGCGAAGGCACTCGGAAAGATTAGAACAGTAGATGCTATAGAGACGCTCAAGAACGGTTCTATATCAAAGAGGGATGCAATAAAACATGCCTGTCTTGACGCATTGAAGGGGATTACATGATGGATATATCGGACACCATATATTCTCTTGCGAGGGCGATTAAGGGTTATGCTCTCTATCCGCGAGGACATCCCGTAAGAACCCGTGTATTGGAAAGACTGTATATGACTATAAATGATGCCCTCAAATCAAAACAAGAAATGATTTTCGGGGTTCTTGATGGTGAGATTGTTTTTGAAGGGAGACCGTTCTTTACTGAGTTATCGGAGTATCTTCGTTCTCTCGGAATAGAAAAAATAACCTTCTTAAGAGACCTAAAGAAAAAAGAGTTAAACTACTTCATAGATATCTTATCCACTTCAGAAGGGCTATCTGGCAGAAGAGAGGTTCTCGGAAGGAAGATTGAGGAATTGGGTATCAGTAATATAAAATTAGGCGATATTAAAGTAGATGAGGTAAAGGAGAGGATTATAGATTTCAGGTGGGCAAAGGAGGCTTATAAAAAGGGTATAGAGATTATGAAGGTCTCAATACCAGAGGTCTCACAGGGTGATATATCTTCGATAAGAACTGTAAGGGAATTTGTTGACTTTCTTGTTGATGGTGTGCGGAGAGACATGACGCCATTCCTTGCACTATCAGCTCTGAAAACCCACGATGAATATACCTTTACACATTCTATGAATGTCTGTATATTGACAATGATACAGGCAAAACTGCTTAAATTAGATTCAAGATTGCTCCATGACATTGGAATAGCAGGACTATTCCATGATATAGGTAAGGAGGTAATCCCTGTTGAGATAATTACGAAACCTGATAAACTTACAGAGGATGAATTCAGAATGATGCAGAGACATCCTATCGAAGGTGCCAAGATACTTGAAAAGATTCCAGGAATAAATCCACTCTGCCAGATAGTTGCATTTGAACACCATATGAAGTATGACTTCTCAGGGTATCCAAAAACCCATAGGAAGAGGGAATTAAATCTATGTAGTTTGCTATGCACAATAGCGGATGTATATGACGCACTGAGGTCTATAAGGGCTTACAGGAGAGAGACACCTCCAGATGTGGCTGCTACGATAATGGAAGGAGGGGCAGGTAAAGATTTTGACCCATTTCTTTTGAATCATTTTATAAAGATGTTAGGGGTGTACCCTGTTGGCACAGTGGTCAGGCTCGATACAGGAGAGATAGGGATTGTTTACAGGCTTAATCCTGATGCCCCACTGCGTCCACAGATAAGGCTTCTATTTGATGAGAAAGGTGTAAAGATAGAAGAAGTTAGATTGGCTAACCTCTCAGATAAAGATTCTTCTTCAGGGAGGTATATCCGTTCGATAATCTCTACCATCGAACCTGCTGTAGTGGGAATAGAACCAGCGGAGTATTTATAAAAAATCTTGCATTTTCTTCTGATAGATGAAATAGTCTATGGGGGTAACATGACGGTCTCTGTAAGGGAAGATATGGGATTCTGCAACAAAGATAAGATTCGGAAATAATCAGATTTCTCTTGTGATTTGAGCCTTAGTTGATTATAATTAATTTTGTTATCAATGCTATCAAGCTGCTAATCAGCAGTGAAGATTTAAGAGAGAGATTATGAACACCTGGCTGGCGAAAAGAAAGAGGAAGAAAGTGAACTTTTAGTTTAAAAATCTGGAACCTATAGCTTATAAGCTATTCGTTAAAAAGAAGAAAGTGGAATAATAAGATGTCTATAGAAAAAAGGATTGAACTAATCAAACAGATTGAAGATTTTCAACGTTCAAAAGTAATTTGTTATGTAACTGGTGATCGTGCACCATTTACTACACAAATTGCGGATGATGCCATCAGAGTTATCAGGCGGCATCTTGATAGTATAGGTATAAACAAAAGGATCAGTCTATTCCTTTATAGCCGTGGGGGTGATATGGTAGCTCCTCTACGGATTGTAAGATTGATCAGAGAACACTGTGAGGTTTTTAATGTCTTGATACCCTATCGTGCCCATAGTGCTGCTACCTCAATCGCTCTGGGTGCAGATGAAATTGTGATGGGCAAATCAGGCGAACTTAGCCCTGTGGATCCTACAACGGTTCATCCCTTTAATCCTCAGGACCCTAACAATCCGCAACAAAGGATTCCTATCAGCGTAGAGGATGTTACTTCTTATCTATTTTTAGCAAAGGAAAAGGCAGGAATTAGGGATGAGCAAATGGTAAGTGTATTTAATGAATTAGCTAACAAAATCAATCCATTAGCTTTAGGCAATATTTATAGAACTTATAGAATGGCTAGGTCTCTAACAGAGAAGTTACTCGGTCTCCATATGGATATCCATAAAGAAAAAAACAAGATTGAAACGATAGTTCAGAATTTGACGGAAAAACTTTGTATCCACGGCTATCTAATTTCTCGGACGGAGGCAGAAAAAGAAATTGGGTTAAATATTATTAAACCAGATGAGAAATTGGAGACACTGATGTGGGCTCTATATGAGGGATACGAAGAAGAGATGAAACTTAATCAACCATTTGTTCCATTAGAGATACTAAAAGATGAAGGAGTCAAAACATTTTCTTATTATGGTTCTTACATCGAGAGTGCTTACGGTTCAGATGGGTTCCTTTTTAAGGCGGAAATAAAGCGGATAGAACCAGCCCCAGGACAAATCCAAGCTACGGTCAATATAAAACCTATTGGTTGGTGTAGAATTAATTAAGACGAGGTGAGAAAATGGAACTTTCTACATCTTCTGTAAAAAAAGAAACTTTGAATTATGGGTTTTCAATAAGACCTTCAAGTTACTTTCGTGCTATTCAAAGGCAATTGAACATTGAGCTGTTATTATATCCAGGGGTTACTTATTTCATACCTTGGTGTGAGGAAGATACCATATTAATTCCTGCTGAAGTTCCAGAAGTGACCGGAATCGCTGAAATAGCAGAAAAACCAGTTGTAATCGAAGAGGACTCCATCTCTTGGCTAAAACTTGCTGAAAGTGCATTCAAATTCTGGGATAATAAGACCGATGAAATCTGGAATGACTTATAATCAAGGTAGTTTGGTTCTTGTTCCATTTCCGTTTACTGACCTTTCAGCCACTAAGAAGCGACCTGCTCTCGTTGTGTCGCCTGATTGGTTCAATCAAACCTATGAAGATATTATCTTGGCGGCTGTGACATCGACAACCTCTGTACCAGCAGAACAATTAGAAATGCCTTTGGCTCAAAAGGACTTAGCCCAAGGTATCATTCCCAAAGACTCAATCATAAAGATATCAAAACTTTTTACTTGTCATAGTAATGTAGTAGTTAAGGAAGTTGCGGTAGTCAAAGATGATAAACTTAAAGAAATTTTGAAAAAACTTAGGGAATTCTTTGGAGAGGAATCTCACAAATGCCCAATCTAACAACTAATAATCAACTACTAACACCTCTCCTCCTTCCAGAGAACTAACTTACCAGTTGTTCCAAATTTTGTCAAACCCTACGATCATCTCTATAAAAAGTTTTTCAATCAGGTGATTACTTCAAGCCGAAATTTCAGATACTCCCTAATGTTACTATTCTATTTGCAAATGATATAAAGATGTGGTAGTATGCGTCCGAAAGGGGGTGTTTTTATTGATTGGTGATATTGCTGTAGTTGTAATTGCAGTGACAGTAGTTGCGTTGGTTATCTATCTTATACCAACTGTGATTCAGATTAAAAATACCGCAAAATCTGCTGAGAGGTTATTTGATGAACTTAGAGAGACTGCATCCCAGACAAATGCAATATCCGCAGAAGTAAGAAAAGGCGTCAGTAAAGCAGCAGGATTTATGGATGCAGTCGAAGAAATAGGAGCTACAATAAAAGCTGTAAATTCGATCTTGAAGCTTAATGTTATACGGGTTGCAAGTGCAATTGTTGGTATTAAGACAGGTTTTAAGGTGTTATTCAAAGGTCTGAAAGGAGGGAGTAGTAATGAGTGAAGAGAGAGGTTTTTCAGCAGGCAGTGTTATTTTAGCCTTTCTGATGGGAGGGGCAGTTGGTGCTGGATTGGCGCTTCTTCTGGCGCCACAATCAGGAAGAGAGACAAGGGCGAAGATCAGAGAACTTGCAGGAGAGGTAAAGGAGAAGGCAGAGAGTATTTCAGAGGATACAAAAGATAAGGCAACAGGTTATGTAGAGAAGGTAAAGGAGAAGATAGGCTCCGTAGTTGAAGAGGGTAAAAAGGCTGTTGAGGAAAGGAAATCAATTGTCACCGCTGCTATAGAGGCGGGAAAAGAGGCTATGGAGAAAGAGAAGGAAAGACTCTCGAAGGAAAGAGGGTGAAGGAAAGAGAAAGATGGCGACAAGACATAGGATTCCAGGTTCGCAATGGAGGGCGGTGATGGAGGGTGCCTTTTTCTCTAACTCTGTTAGAAAGACAACAATGTCTGAACTCTATAAACTTGCTATAAAGCAGCCAGAAGTCATTGTAACCTCAGAACCAATGTATAAACCAGAACAGTTTGGGCTTCCTCCTGATGCCGGAGTCCTTATCTCCAACGATGGAGGAATTGTTGGTCGCACAGCAAGGGCAAGGAGATTGGTTAGAGAAATGAACAGGGAGGATAAAGATAGATACCTGAGTCTATTAGGAGAGGCAATCTACCAGTTTAATCGTCGTGAAGGATTATGGCTTGAAGGTATTGTTGGACTGCATCCGGACTTCATGGTAAAGGCACACCTTTTAAGTCCTGTGAGTGATGCCAAAAATATGCTTGACTGGGGTCTTAACTTTACTCCCTGGATGAAACCATGGACTGACCTGTATGAGAAATCACGTTTGCTGGATGAGCCTGACATACTTGTGTTTGCTGATCCTGAATGGTCACATCCTGATTTCAAGAATGGGCTTGTAATTATTGACGAGATGCAGAATTGTATAGCTATTCTCGGATTACGCTATTTTGGCGAGAGGAAAAAGGGGACATTGACTTTAGCATGGACCATCGGAGTCCGCCAGAATATGGTTGCCTGCCATGGGGGAATCAAAAAAATAGGAGATAACCCTCCTGTTGCAGTATTCGGTTTGTCAGGTTCAGGAAAGTCCTCTATAACTAACAGCCACGACCATGCAGGGACATTGAAGGAAGATGAGAAGGTTACTGTTATCCACGACGATGCCTTTTTGATAGATCTGGAAAATGATTTTACAGTTGCACTTGAGCCGAGTCTTTTTGATAAAACCGATGCCGTAGAGTTTCAGGACCCTGCAATCAAATATTTCTATTCAGCACAGAATGTAGGTGTTACAATGCTTCCCGATGGTAGCAAGAGGATTGTTGCTTTAGATATAAGAAACGAAAATGGTCGCTGTATCAAAACAAGAGACATGTTCAACCATGCAGACTTCTGCGAAAGACCTGGTATGGTTATCTGGCTACAGAAAGACTCCAGTTTACCCCCTATTTGTAAAATTAAATCGGCAGGTTTAGCTGTAGCTATGGGGGCATCCCTGAGCACCATGCGTGCTAAAGGAGTGGAGAATGTTGACCCAAAGGAGCTGGAGAGGTTGGTTATCGAACCTTTTGCAAATCCCTTCAGAGTGCATCCCCTTCTCTGGGACTGTCATCAGTTTATGAAACTTTTCAAGATGGGCACCGAATGTTATATAATGAACACACATGCCTTTGGTCTGCCAGGCGATCAGATTGATATTCCAAAGGGACTTTCACTTTCTATCGTAACTGAACTGGTAAGGGAAAGAATCGAATGGAGAGATTGGAAGATGTTTTCGGGGCTCCTCATACCGAAGAACGGAAATGAGCTATTCGGCGCTGATTTTGATAAGAAATATAAGCCAGCAAGGGAACATGGGTATTTGAGTTTTCTACGAGACAGGATGCAGGATCGCATTACCTATCTCTCCAATAAGAGGGATCTCGAACACGATATGGACAGTGCCTTTATAGACCCCTTAGTTGCGGCAAGGACAGTAATTGACCAGATACTACATCCACTATAGTAAAAAGTGAGAAATTGAAAAATGATAGATATTTCAGATATAGTTCAGAGGGTATCGATCATGGCGATTCCGATACTTTTAGCAGTTACATTTCATGAGCTTGCGCATGGTTATGTAGCTGACAGGCTCGGAGACCCGACTGCAAGACTTGCAGGAAGACTTACTTTAAACCCCTTGAAACATTTAGACCCTATAGGCACACTCGTATTTCTTATAACGAGGATGATTGGATGGGCAAAACCTGTTCCTGTAAACCCATGGAATTTCAAAAACCCTGTAAAAGATATGGCTCTGGTCGCAGCCGCTGGACCCATGACAAATATACTAATTGCAATAGTCAGTGCGGTATTGTATAGATTGATGGTACCCATGATAGGTAGTGGTGTCGGAGAAGCAGGCGATAGAATTCTTATACCTGTCTTTCTTATGGTAAAGATGAGTGTTGCCATAAATGTTGGACTTGCTATCTTTAACGCTATTCCTATCCCTCCACTGGATGGTGGAAGGATACTTGCAGGGATACTGCCGAGAGAGCAAGCAGAAGCTATTGGGAAACTGGAGCCATATGGTTTTATAATACTCCTTATCCTGATATTTACCGGTGTGACTGATTTCCTCATAATTCCTGTCATTAGATTAATAATCGGTTTACTCATAGGAGGACGATTCTTTTAATAATATGCAAAAGAGGAGAATCCTAAGTGGTATGCAACCGAGTGGCAGGATGCACCTCGGTAACCTGATAGGAGCACTCGATAACTGGAAAAAACTTCAGGACCAATACGAATCATTCTTTTTTATCGCAGACTGGCATGCCCTGACATCTATGTCTACAGATACATCTATGATAAGGGAAAATACAAGGGATATGTTGATAGACTGGCTTTCAGCCGGTCTTGACCCTGAGAAAAGCATCATCTTTATACAGTCAAGGATGCCTGAACATGCCGAGTTACACCTACTTCTCTCGATGATTACCCCAGTATCCTGGCTTGAACGGGTTCCGACATATAAAGAAAAGCAGCAAGAGGTCAAAGACCGTGATCTCTCCAACTATGGTTTTCTCGGCTATCCTGTCCTTCAGTCTGCTGATATACTTATATATAAGTCAGACTTTGTCCCTGTAGGGATAGACCAGCTTCCACACCTAGAACTGACAAGGGAGATTGCGAGGAGGTTTAATCATCTATACGGAGATGTTTTTATAGAGCCGGAGGCACTCCTTACAGAAGTTCCTAAACTGCCAGGAACAGATGGTAGAAAGATGAGCAAGAGTTACGAAAATGCCATCTATCTCTCTGATGCACCAGATGTTATAGAACAAAAGTTCAAGACGATGGTTACCGACCCTGCAAGGGTAAAACGCACTGACGCCGGGAATCCTGAGGTCTGTCCTGTTTTTGTATTTCACAGAGTATATACACCTGAGATTGAAAGAAATGGCATTGATTCTGACTGTAGAACTGCTTCAATTGGATGTATCGATTGTAAAAGGATTCTTTTCAGGAATATCATGGGTGCGCTTGAGCCAGTATTTGTAAAAAGGAAAGAACTATTATCCCATCCCGGGAGCATAGATGAAATCATAGACTCTGGGGTATTAAAGGCGAGGGATGTCGCATCCAGAACAATGTTTGAAGTAAGAGAGGCGATGAAGATATAAATACAGTACCCTCTATTTTTGATGTAAAGCTCCCTGTATTTGAGGGACCACTCGATCTGCTTCTCCATCTTATCAAGGAGAATCAGATAGATATTTACGATATACCTATAGCCCTTATTACCAGGCAATATCTGGAATACCTTAACCTGATGAAGGAATTAAATCTCTATGTTGCAGGTGAATTCCTCGTTATGGCGGCAACACTCATACAGATAAAATCCCGCATGTTGCTTCCTCCAGTTGCTACCGATAAAGGGGAAGAGGAAGAAGGAATAGACCCACGGGCTGAACTCGTAGAGAAACTGCTCGAATATCAAAAATATAAGACTGTGGCTGAAGAACTGGAGAAAAAGGAATTATTATGGCGTGAGATATTCTACAGACAGCCTGCAGGTATCCATGAGATGGTTGAGGACTATCCCGAGCCGTTACTTTTTGATATTAATCTTTTTGATCTGCTTTCGGTATTTAAAAGGGTGCTTGAGAAGATACCTTCTGAGAGCGTTGAGGAAATTACAAGGGAGAGGTTGACTGTAAAAGATAAAATAAACATAATACTCGATAAACTCTCTGAATGTGAGAGTATCGTATTTGATTTACTTTTTCATGAGGATAAGACAAAGTCTGATGTAATTGCAACCTTTCTTGCCCTTCTTGAGATAATTCGCTTAAGGTTGGCAAGGGTCTTCCAATCAAAAGACTTCGGCATCATCAGAATATTCAAGGCTGTTCCTGAGTGAATGAAGTAATGAAGTACTGAAGATCTGAAGTCTGAAGTTAAATATTACTGCTTCAGTTCTTCAGCCTTCAGCCTTCAGCACTATTATCATTTTTCCATTGTAATGGTGTTCGCTGTGGAAGATAAAGAGATAAAGGCGGTTGTTGAGACATTACTATTTCTATCGGATGAGCCTTTATCGGCAGGAAAGATGGCAGAGGTATTTGATGGAGTTGGTCCCGAGAAGATAAAGATAGCTCTTGAACAGTTAAAAAAGGAATACGATGAGAGAAATGGGGGTATTCAGATTGTTGAGATTGCAGAAGGGTATCGAATGATTACAAAGCCAGAATATTCCGACTGGATTAAGAGGTTTTATCATCTCAAGGTGTCATCAAGACTATCAAAGGCAGCACTTGAGACACTGGCAATAATTGCATATAAACAGCCGATTGTCAGGGCTGAGATGGAGGCGATAAGAGGTGTCAATGTTGATGGTGTTTTAAAAACACTTATAGAAAGGAGATTGATAAAGGTTCTTGGGAGAAAAAACATACCTGGACGACCATTGATGTATGGGACAACCAGAGAGTTTTTACAATATTTCGGTTTGAAAGACCTATCTGAATTGCCAACCCCTAAGGAATTTACCCCGTTAGAAAACCCCACCATTTAT
>JBFLZU010000059.1:38633-54645 GCA_040756155.1 Nitrospirota bacterium
ATGGCGAAGATGGTAAAAATAAAATATAAACCCCTTTTTAAAGGGCGGGGTTCAAATCTCCGTCCTTTCTAACGGGGTTTACTCCAGATTGATGCAGTCACTTCCACTTTTATGGCTTATAGTCTTATTCGAATATCTTTTGAAACCGCTTATCCATTATCCTGTTAATACCCCTTTCCAGCCTTTCATATTTATGAAGAAAATCTCTTGCTGCTGAAGTCAGTTTAGCTCCACCACCCCTTCTGCCACCGACATGCCTTTCAACAAAGACTACTCCCATCCTATCTTCCATAGCCTTTATGTAACTCCACGCTCTGCGATAGGTAATACCAATTTTCTTTGCAGCCTGATTGATAGAGCCATACTTATCTATCGCTTTCAGGAGTGCTCCTCTTCCCTCACTGAAAACAGGCTGACCATCAATATCCAACCATATTTTTGATCTTATTTTCATCTTCCCCATCGCAGGGATTATATTATTACAGATACCTCTTGTCAATACAGGGGAGGTAAGGGGAGAGTTAAAGCAGATTAAATAGAGTTAGTAGTTAGGGTCAAACCTTCAATAATCATTTTACAAATTGGTAAAATTGGCTATAATAAATAAAATTGGCTATAATAAAAATAAATGGTATTTCATTCCCCATGAGCTTACCTATCCTGAAAGGGAAGATGAAGTAAAAGGAAAAGGCATTTCATCAGATGAGCTATCAGGATACATAAAAGACATAAAGGCACGAAAGATTCTTATAGGGCTTGAGGACAAAGTGGCAGAGTTAGAGAAGAAACTGGAGCACTACAAAGAGGTATTTCGTCACCAGATGGGGTTTTAAGCAATTATGGCAGAGACATTTGGGGTCAGAATGAAACATATTAAAAGAATAATAATCAACACACTCGCCTTCATACTTCTGCTTGGTAATTCAAAGGCTTATACCGATGAAAAGCCCGAGATTTTCGCGCAACTCGGTCATACCAACGAGGTTCATGGTGCACTCTTTTTGCCGGATGGACGTCATATCCTGACCGGCAGTTATGATAAGACTCTCAAGCTCTGGAATGCACAAACTGGAAGGGAAATCAGGACATTTCACGGCCACGGCTACTTCATAACAAAAATTGCCATTTCTCCTGATGGCAAGTATGCAATTTCAGGAAGTTGGGATAAGACTATCAAACTTTGGAACATTGAAACAGGCGAAGATGTTCGGACACTTTATGGTCATAAAGGTAGTGTTTACAATGTCGCTTTTTCGCCTGACGGAAAGTACATTCTCTCCGGCAGCGGAGATAAAACTCTTAAGCTTTGGGATGCATTAACCGGCAGGGAAATCAGGACATTTCACGGACATACGGGCACCGTCTACTGCGCAGTTTTCTCTTCTGATGGAAAGCATGCCTTATCTGGAAGCGCGGATAATACTCTCAGGCTTTGGGAGGTCAGCACAGGCAGGGAGATAGGCACATATAAAGGACATGCCGCCGCAGTCACATGCGCCGTCTTCACTTCTTCAAATGGCTATTTCCTGTCAGGCAGCTCGGATAAAACGCTTAAGCTATGGGAAATTAGCACAGGTAAAGCAATCAAAACATTTGTCGGACATACGGCGGCCATTGGATCACTTACTATTTCCCCGGATGGGAAACATGTTATTTCTGGAAGTTTTTATCCGGATAAGACCATCAGACTTTGGGATATTGCAACTGGGAATGAAATCCTGACATTTATGGGGCATACAGACAATGTTTTGTCGCTCGCCTTTTCGTCGGACGGCCGATATATTCTTTCGGGAAGTAAAGACCAAACAGCAAGACTCTGGGATGCAACAAGTGGAAAGCAGGTGAGAATATTTTCAGGAGATACCGGCTGGGTATACTCGGCTGTCTTTTCATCGGATGGCAAATACGTCGTTTCCGGTAATTACGATAAAACCATTAAGACATGGGATGTTGTCAACGGGCGAATAGAAAAGATATTTAAAGGCCATGGTAGTTTTGTCAATGCGACGGACTTTTCTCCCGACGGGAAATATATCCTTTCCGGAAGCTGGGATAAATCCCTCAAGCTTTGGGATGCGACTACAGGAACGGATGTGCGCACATTGACAGGGCATACCAGTCACGTTTTTTGTGCGTCTTTTTCTCCCGATGGGCGCTTTATCCTGTCCGGTGGCCATGATAATACTCTTAAACTATGGGATGTCAAAACTGGGCAAGAACTTCGAACATTTAAAGGTCATACATGGGCAATAACCTCAGTTGCCTTTTCACCTGATGGCCGGTATGCCCTCTCCGGCAGCTGGGATCAAACAATTAAGCTTTGGGATATTGAGACGGGAAGAGAGATAAGGACTTTTCCAAAGCAGCCGGGTCTTGTTAACTTCGTGGTCTTTTCGCGTGATGGTTTGTATGCATTATCTGGCGGTAGTAAAGATAATAATCTTAATATCTGGAACGTGGGCACAGGAAGTCTGATACGCGTATTTTCAGGGCACACCAACTGGCTGAATAACGCAGTTTTCTCAGCAGACGGACGGTATGTCCTGTCGGGAAGCTCAGATAATACAATCAAACTTTGGGATTATTCTACGGGATTAGCCTTGCATACTTTATCCGGGCATGCCTCCTTTGTAAACAAGGTGAACTTTTCGAAAGACGGCCGGTATGCGACTTCGGGGAGCGGAGATGGTACGACCAGACTCTGGGAACTTTCTACAGGTAGAGAAATTGTTACAATGGTTGGCTTTAAAGATGGCGAATGGATAGTCATCACACCTGAAGGCTATTACAACTCCTCTCTCAATGGACATAAACACCTCAATATCCGTATGGGCAACAAAGTCTACGGCATAGATCAGTTCTACGATGTCTTTTATCGTCCTGACATTGTATCGGCAAGGCTGAAAGGCGAAGATATAAACAGCCTCATTACCCTCACCATTGATGAAGCGATTAAAAATCCTCCGCCAACTGTAGAAATTACTTCGATACCAAAAGATGTTAATGAATCGAGAATCAAGGTCTGCTATCAAGCAAAAAGCGCAGGAGGAGGAATAGGAGAAGTAAGGTTATTCCATAACGGCAAGCTCGTTCATTCGGATGGCTTTTACAGGGATATAGCAAAGACGGGCGCCGCAAAGCAACTCGCTGCCCTCACAGGCAAAAAAATCCACGAAGAAATGCGGGGAGGAATAAAAATTGCCGGCAGAGGAGAAATAAGTCCGATTGAAAGCAAATCAAAGGGAGAGGTATTTGATGATTGTGCAGAAATAGAGGCAATCCCGGGAGAAAACGAGGTGAGTATTTCTGCCTTTAACAGTCAGAATACTGTTCAAAGCTACATGAAGACTCTCAGCTTTAATTCAAAACTCAAATCTGAAGAACCACATCTTCACATACTCTCCATAGGAATTAACCGGTATATGGACAGAACTGTAAATCTAAGATATGCAGTTAAGGATGCAGTGGACATCAAAGAAAGAGCCCTTAACCAGTCAGCAACTCTGTACAAACCTCAAAACATACAGCATCTACTCTTAAAGGACAAAGACGCCACAAAGTCAAATATAATGGGTAAAATCAATGAACTTTCAAAGGTTATAAAGCCAAATGATAGCTTCATCCTCTTTGTTGCGGGGCATGGAATGCTTTTAGAGAATCAGTATTATATGTTGACCCATGATTATGACGGCACACTGAGCGATAAAAACATGATCAGCTCAAACGAGATAGTTGAGATGTCAAAAAAGATAAAGTCTCTAAGCCAGTTATTCATATTCGATACCTGTCATGCAGGTGGAGTTGATTACATTGTGAGTGGACTTTACGATGCAAGGATGTCAGTGCTTGCAAAAAAGATGGGACTTCACATCTATGCGTCGGCAAGCTCTGTTCAGGAGGCATTGGATGGTTATAAGGGCAATGGATTGTTTACTCATTCTCTGCTTGATGGGTTGAACAACAACATAAGTGCAGATAAAAACAGCGACAGCAAAGTAAGTCTTATGGAGCTTGGGGAGTATTCAAAGCAGAAGGCGGTGGATATTTCAAAGTCAATCGGACATCCTCAGACACCGCTGATTATCAATTTCGGGAAGGATAATCCTGTTTACAATCTGAGATGAAAAGCCGATGTGCCTAATGCATTGTTTTTAAAAGTATAAATCTATGATAATATATAACTACGGCAAACAGATTGATACGGAAGGGGGATAAGGATGATAAAAGAAAATCTTTTAAAACGTATTACTATTAACCCAAAAGTGATGGTGGGCAAGCCAACCATTAGAGGTCTGAGGATTACTGTTGAGCAGATATTAAAGGCGCTTGCAGGTGGAGTAACGGCAGAAGAACTGCTTGAGGATTATCCTGAACTTGAAAAAGAAGACATTCAGGCAGCCCTTATATATTAACAGAATAATTGCAGTGCGAATTTTATATAATTTCAGGGAAAGCGATTAAGAATTAAAAGTTGAACAGTTTCTAAAATTGGAGTGTGAGATGAAAATATTCAAACAAATAACCCTGCCGAGAATCTTGATTATTTTTGTAATCCTATTTCTTGCATCATGTGCAACCACTCCTCAAATCCCTGAGATTAGATTGAAACCAGGCGAATTCGGAATGCAGATCAATCGGCCATCGCCCATTATTTCATCCATCGCGTATTCTCCCAAAGACAGACATGTTGCCATTGGCAAGGTTAACGGAGAACTCATTGTTTGGGACATATATGAGGGCAGGAAGCTCTGGAGTGTTGAAGCATCAGAGAAAACAGATAAGAGAAGAGTCGTAGTGTCAGTGTTTTTTACCCCTGATGGAAGTCATATTATCTCTGCAAGCGAAAGTGGCGCAGTAAAAATCTGGAATGTTGAGAGTGGCGGGCTTATCAGGACAGTCAGGGGAGTTAAACATAATGAATTCCTCAACGCGGTAGCAATCACTCCGGACGGCGGGCGTATACTTGCAGGTGGTGGAGAGGATGACATGTGGTTCAGTGGTGTCCTGCGGCTTTTGGACGTCGAAAGCGGCAGGGTAATCAGGGAATTCCAGATTCCCAAAACTCGCGCCTTCGCGGGGGTTTCTACATCGGTGCAAAGTGTTGCCATCTCTCCTGATGGTAAACTTGCGCTTGCAGCCTATCAAAGCAGTATCAAACTCTGGGACATGGAAATGGGAAGGGAGTTGAAAAAATTTGAGTACAAGAAAAGCACCTTTTTTGTTCCTATTGTCTCTCGTGTTGCCTTCCTGCCTGATGGAAAACATTTCATCTCGGGGGGCGGTGAAAGGCCCGGCTACAGCGCTATCAGGCTCTGGGACATAGAAACAGGCGAGACGATTCAGAAGCTCGGCGGTTCATTGCCACGCAAGCCGAACCTGTCTCCTGACGGAAAACACGTATTATACGGCTCAGGTTATGAAGGAATCATGGAGCTTGCGGATATGAAAACAGGACAAACAGTAAAAAAGTTTAAAGGAAAACTTTCTTTTAGGGCTTTTTTTGCTGATGAGGGGAAGTTTTCGACAGACGGCAAGCGGATGGTCTCTTTCAGCAAGGACGCCGCAATAAGGATATGGGATGTGGAGTCAGGAGAGGAACTCATAGTTATGGCAGCGTTTGAAGATGGTGAATGGCTGGCAATCACCACCGAGGGCTATTATAATGCATCTGCCAATGGCCATAAGTATCTGAATGTTATGATGGGAGAAAGCGTGTATACGGCTGAGGCGTTCTACGACGTCTTCTACCGTCCTGATATAGTTGCAGCAAAACTCAGAGGAGAAGACATAAAAGACCTAATCACAATCACCATGAAGGATGCAATCAAAAGCCCTCCGCCTCTTGTAGAGATAAGCCCAGTTGTTTCAACTCCAGCATCTCCAAAAGCAAAAGTCTGCTACAACGTAAAAAGCACAGGAGGAGGAATTGGAGAAATAAGGCTGTTCCATAACGGAAAGTTAATTGAATCAGACGGATACTACAAAGAAGCAGCTAAAGCAGTTACAGAAAAGACCCAGCTTGCAAAACTCGACAGCAAGACAATATATGAAGACATGAGAAGCGTGAAGATAAAGGAAAAGACAGATATAAGTCCTGTAACAACCAAGACAAAAGGAGATGCCTTCAATGACTGTAAGGAAATAGATGCGATATCAGGGGAAAACGAGATAAGCATAACAGCCTTTAACAAAGATAACACAGTCCAGAGCTACATGAAGACAGCCAAATTCACATCATCAATAAAACAGGAAGAACCCCATCTCTACATCCTTTTAATAGGAATAGACCAATACAAAGACAACACAATAAACCTCAAATATGCAGCAAAAGACTCAAAAGACATAAAAGAAAGGCTTCTTAAACAGGCAGAAACCCTTTATAAGCCACAGAACATCTATTACGAACTCCTTACAGACAGTAATGCCACAAAGGCAAATATAACCAGCAAAATTAACGAACTCTCAAAGGTAATAAAACCAAATGACAGCTTTATACTTTTTGTGGCAAGCCATGGAGTGCTATTACAGAACCAGTACTATATGGTTACACATGAATATGACGGAAAAGTAAGTGATACTAACTTAATCAGCTCAAACGAGATAGTTGAGATGTCAAAAAAGATAAAGTCTCTAAGCCAGTTATTCATATTCGACACATGCCATGCAGGAGGTGTGGATTATATAGTGAGCGGATTATATGATGCCCGCATGTCTGTATTGGCAAAGAAAATGGGGCTTCATATATATGCATCAGCAAACTCAAAAGAGGCGGCAATAGATGGATATCGGAGAAACGGGTTATTCACATACACACTCCTTGATGGACTTAACAACAAAAAAGAAGCGGATAAAAACAAAGACAACAAAATCAGCATTGTTGAGCTTGGAGAATACTCAAAACAGACAACGACAGAGATATCAAAGAAAATCGGACATGCCCAGACACCACTTATTATCAATTTCGGGAAGGATAATTCTGTTTACAATCTAAAATAGGAGATACTATGAATAGAGGTATGAGATGCTGAAACATCCTGATTTTAATTCAGGACAGCATGACAAGAAAAATAAGAGATTAATTAGTGGTGCAACTCCGAATACACATCTAACCTTTTGACTTGAAATGAAAAATCTCATGTGATAACCTTCCTTAGTGCGCCCCAAAAATTTTCAATTTTTGGAGACCCATTGTTATGTTATCGAGGATATTGAGTAGTTCCGTATTTGGAATCAATGCGTATATTGTCGAGGTAGAGGTTGACATCGCATCAAGGGGGCTTCCATTCTTCTCGACCGTAGGCCTTCCTGACACCGCTGTTAAAGAAAGCAAAGAAAGGGTGAGGGCTGCATTGAAAAACACAGGGTTTGACTTTCCGTTAAAGCAGATAACGGTTAATCTTGCACCAGCAGATATAAAGAAAGAGGGCTCATCCTTTGATCTTCCGATCGCTATAGGAATAATAACTGCAGAGGGATTAATCGAACCCAGAAGGGTTGAGGATTACCTGATGGTAGGAGAATTATCGCTTGATGGAAGGATTAAACCTGTTAAAGGTGTCCTCTCAATGGCGGTTACTGCAAGGGATTCAGGACTGAAAGGGATGATACTCCCTGCGGAGAATTCATCAGAGGCAGCAGTGGTGGAAGGGATAATCGTTTATGGTGTAGAAACCCTTCCCCAGGTAGTAGAATTCCTCAATGGAAATTTGATGATACAACCTACAGAGACGGACATTGAGAAGGCTATGGAAGAAAACTCTCTCTATCAGGATGACTTTTCCGATGTAAAGGGACAGGAGCATGTAAAAAGGGCACTCGAAGTGGCTACTGCCGGGGGACATAATATACTTATGATTGGTCCACCAGGTTCTGGTAAGACTATGCTTGCAAAAAGGGTTCCTACTATACTGCCGAGAATGAGCTTTGAAGAGGCACTTGAAACAACAAAGATACATAGTATCATGGGACTGCTTAAAGACCACCAGCCATTAATCGCTACGAGACCATTCCGTTCACCTCATCATACCGTATCAGATGCTGGGATGATCGGAGGAGGACAGATACCAAAACCAGGCGAGGTCTCTCTTGCACATGGCGGTGTTTTATTTCTGGATGAATTGCCAGAGTTCAAAAGAAATGTCCTTGAGGTTCTTCGCCAGCCTATAGAGGATGGCGAGGTAACAATATCAAGGGCGGTTACATCTCTCACATATCCTGCATCATTTATGCTTGTTGCAGCATCTAATCCCTGTCAGTGTGGATTCTTCGGGGATGCAAGACATCACTGCACATGCACACCATCACAGATTCAGAAATACAGGGCACGGATATCAGGACCACTTCTTGACAGGATCGATATCCATATAGAAGTCCCATCAGTGCCTTACAAAGAGCTTTCTGATACTGCTTATGGTGAGCGTTCTTCGGTAATCCGCGAGAGAGTGATGGCTGCAAGAGAGATACAGTTAGAGAGGTTTAAGAATGATAAAATTTATTCGAATTCCCAGATGCGGACAAGACACCTTAAGAAATACTGTGCCCTTGGTAAAGATGCACAGATGCTACTTGAGAATGCGATGAACCGACTGGGTCTTTCTGCAAGGGCATATACCAGAGTGCTTAAGGTATCAAGGACTATTGCTGATATTTGGGGAAGAGAAAATATCACATCTCCTGATATTGCAGAGGCAATACAGTATCGTAGCCTCGACAGGACAATGATGTAAAAGGTAATCTCAAACTAATTAAACTTAAGGTATGGTCATGCCAGAGGCAAGCTTGCGCCAGAGCAAGCTTCATGCCTTTGCTCCTCCAATCTTGGCATTCGCCTTGCATGGGAAGCCATGCTTCAGCAATGCTCGTCCAAGCTCCCAAAATCAAAAAATTGTGATAGACTTTACGTAAACTATGATATATATTATCTAAATAATCGCTTAAAGAGGGTTGCAGTTTTTCTTACTCAGAGGTCGAGTATAAAAAATAGGTGCAGACTTAAGATGTAAAGAAAGATACCTAGAGAAAGGGAGGCATTATGAATATACGACTTGATAATACACAGTTAGTGTTATTCAGTCCTGGAATTATTATTGTTGATAAATTAAAAGTTGCAAATGCTATTAACAATATATTATCTGGTCTTTTTGATGGTGACCCAATAATACTGCCACTACCTGAGGATGCACCTCCAGAGATCCCAAGAATAAAGATGGGTTCTAAAGACGGCCGATATAATCTATCCATTGCAAAAAGCAGACTCGATTTTATATTTAAGTACGAAGAAGATAAGAGGGAAAATTTGTTTCCTATTCCAGGGCTTTTTGAAAAATTTTTGACTATCTTTCAATATCTTAAGGAAAATATTTATACCCAAATCACAAGAACTGCAACTGTAACTAACTGGATTATAGAATTAGAAAATCCCGCTGCAGAATTTCTCCTTTCCAAGTATATTCGTAGTGAAACACCAATAATTAAGCCCTACGAATTAGAATTGCATTATCTCACTAAAGAATCTATTGCGGGATTCGACGTTAACAAGTGGACGCGGATTAAATCAGCTCGTAAAATATCCAAACCAGAGCAGAACAGGTTTATTTCTTTCCTTATAGACATAAATACATTAGCTGAAATGACTTATGAGTTTAACAAGGAATCATTGCAAAGACTTTTAGACGAAAGTAGCAAAATTATCAAGGGAGCAGTCGAAAAGCATTTTAAAAATATGGGGGGATAACAATGGCTGTCCAATTAACAGATTTAGATGTCAAGAAGAAGTCCTCTTTTATCGGAAGTAGCCAATTTCAAGTTTTGTTCTCAAAAGAAACAAAAGAGATACTGCCACCGTTGAAATGGGTAGAAGAAGGTAAACAGTTTGACTATTTTCTTTATTTTCTGCGACGTGAAATTTTCCGCTATCCAGAACAAGAAGCATGGACACAAACGCTGGATGTACAAATTGACTATAAAGACTTTTATACCTTCATTGGTATAAAACCATGGTTTAAAAAAGAGCTGGAGCCTAGAGAATTAGAGCAAGAAGCACTTTTAAGCATCGTGAGTAAATTTAGCGAAGTTGAAAAAATTAAATCCATTTATGTTCAGAGGTACAGGGAGGAAATACAGATTTATATCCTTCTCTCCATCACCCAATATGACAGTGATTTGATGGATATTCTTTTAGATATTGAATACGATATTAGAAAAAGATATCCAGAGTTAGTTTTTGAATTCTTTTATCCTCCAGCTGGTATTTCGGATAAAAAGGATTTTATCCATCCGCAAGCACAGTGCATATATGCGAGGTAAGCGTGGCTGATTATATCGTGCACCTCTCTCAGGCAGAACATAATAAGGAAGTTGCAAATAAACTTGTTAAAGAACCTCCTTATCATGATTGGGGAATTACTGCTGCCTTTTACTCTGCTATTCATTATCTGGAGTGCTGGCTTTTTAATAGACCAGAGAAACATACAGAAACAAGTATTCCTGTAGATCATGATGGTAGGTTCTTATATACTCCTCATGCCTGGCGTGAGAAAATAATAGAAAATGAACTCAGCAGAGATGCCTTTAAGAGTTTTAGAAAGTTAAGGGATGCGAGTGAAACTGCTCGGTATCTCAGCCTTTACAGAATTAGGGCAGGACGAATACCTCAATGGCTTGATAAACCAGCCCCTGATTATTTTAGACCTGAAGACGCTGGGAATATGGTTCGGAAGGATTTAGTAATTTTCAAACATGAACTAAGTATCTAATCACTTTAAGCCTTTTACTTCAGCTTCATGCCAGCACTGCAAGGGGTCGCTTCAAGCTTCCGCTCCTCTTCAGCTTCAAGCTCAAGCCAGAGGCAAGCTCATGCCTTCGCTCCTCCAAGCTTGGCCAGCGCCTTACAATCTTCCGCTACGCTTCAGCAAGGCTTAGCCAAGCCCCAATTTATGTAGTGGACCTGATTTCCCTGAACTGGATGAGATTTTTTATCTGTTTAGATGTGATTTTTTCTTGACAAAACAAATTTTCTTTGATATCTTCTTTACCAGTTTTGAGGTTACTATTAAAAATTAAACCTCATGCGAAAAAGAAATAATACTTTAAGAGGAATAATACTTACTACTATATAAGGAAGAGGCATTTTAGCTTATTCCGTTTTTATTTTTAGCTTAAGGAGGTGAAGAGAGTGTATAGAGAAATAGGCGCAGCGCCGAAGTATCTTCCCAGTGATATAATTGCAGGCATACTCTCTTATGCTAATATAAATCATTTTACAGGAAATCCTGAACAAATACACAAAACAATATATAACTTACGAAAACAATTTGCGATTCTAAAAGTATTTCCTTTTTCTAAATATGATGTTTATCCCTTTTCTCGTGAATTAGAAAAAGTTTTGTTTAGTTTGCAGCGTGCTCGAATAATAGGGATGGAAAATCCAGATTTTGAACGATTTGTCATTAAAGAAAATGGAAAGAAATATATTAAAGAAAAAATCCTTAAAAGGTTTACAAAAGATGAGAAAGTAATGCTACGTGGTATCGGAAAACAATTTGCAAGAAAATGTAGCGGGATTTAATCTTAGTTAACTTACCCTAAAGAATGCGCCCACATCGGTCTCTCCGAAACAGAATAAATGAGTTTGTAAATAACATTTTCCAGGGTTATAAACCAACCAAAGTAAGAGATAGTAAAGCAATTCATGAATCTTTATGGGGCACAAATATATACAGAAAGCATGAAATTGCAGTCCTTGATTGTCCTTTACTTCAGAGACTTCGCCAAATAAGCCAAACAGGCCTTGCTTTTCTAATTTACCCCTCAGCAACACATTCTCGCTTCGAACATACGCTTGGTGTTATTACTTTAATAGATCGTTTTGTTGACAGTATTAATCAAAGTGTGCGATCTGAGAACATGATTAAAAAAGATTCCGATAAAGGAGAATATGCCGAGCTTCGCATGGCCGCACTCTTACATGATTGTGGTCATTCATTCCTTTCACATATATCTGAAATGGTTTATGAATGGGACCATGAAATAAGAGCAATTCTAAAATCGGATGAATTCGCTCATACAAAACCTCACGAAGTATTTTCTTATTACATTGTGAAAAGTCCCTCGTTCAAAAAGTTTTTTAAAAAATATGTCAGCGATCCCTACCCTATTGAAATAAACTTAGAAAATGTGGCTAATATGATTATTGGCAGGGTGACTGATAATAAAAGAGCTTTTCTAACACGAATAATTAATGGGCCCTTTGACGCAGATAAATTGGATTATATTTCTCGAGATGGTTATTTTTCAGGATTACGACTAACTATTGACCTTGATCGCTTATTTTACACTTTATCTACCCATGAATTTAGAGAGGGATTAATGGAATTAACAGTAAAAAGTCCTGTGCCTCTTGAACATATTCTTTTTAGCAAGCTATTACTTTATACTTCTATTTACCACCATAAGGTTAAGGCCTGTGATTGTATGATCCAAGGTCTCCTTGAATACATACAAGAAAACGATGTTTCTTTAATGGGCGCAACCTTAAGAGATCCTGTAAATTTTTTGAGGTTTACTGATAATGATTTATTTAATAATATTCACTCTAAAGACCCATTTATAAAGAAAATGGTAAAAAACTTATTAGACCGTAAACTTTTCAAAAGAGCTGCTGTTATAAGTCGTGACACAATAGAGAATTATGATGAGTGTATTCCAGAACTTCTTGAGAGAATCAATCAGTCACCTGAGGAACTTTATGAACTTCGGCAAAAAATTGTAAGTAAAATGCCTCGACATAAAAAATGTAGCATTCATGAAGTATGGGTAAGTATGCCAGAAGCACCTTCTTTAAGAGAGGCCGCCCAAACTTATGTTACAGGTGGCACTGAACCAATAATATTAAATGACTTATTTCCGGTCGACGGTTGGTTAAAAGCCTATGCAGATAAACAATTAAAGGGTCATGTTTTTGCTCCACCGGAATTTCAAGAAGAAGTATGCAAAGCAGTCGAACGAGCTTTTAAAGATTTAGATATTAAGATAAATAGAGAAAAGAATCGATTTTATTGTCGTATGAGTTAACTTGCTATTGTTTTTAAAGTGTTGTCTTTTTATTGTGGTGTTTGAGCAAGGAAGCTCTCGACAGCTTTAAGATTATTCGAATTTGGCCTGTGCCTTCCACTCAGCCAATCCGTCAATTGCTCAGGGTCTCTACTCATCAGGTCACCTAATCGCTCATAAGACAAACCATTTACCAGCTTAAAATATCTCAGCTGCCCTACAGGGTCCTCAGAACACTCAAAAGGAACATAGCCTAAAAACTCTATAACCTTTGGCATATACCTTAATTCTGGTTCTGTCCCGTGTTCCCAGTTCCATACCGTTGATTCAGTTACTCCAATGACCCTTGCAACCTCTATCTGCAACAAGCCCAAGTCGATGCGTCTTTTCCTGATATGTTCACCTATTGAAATTGGTATTGAAGGATAGCCCTTTGGTGGTATAATAGGGCGTGGTAATGACAGTCTGTAGTGAGGATACTTTGCAAAGGTGTCCAAATCCCTGTCAGTGTGGATTCTTCGGGGATGCAAGACATCACTGCACATGCACACCATCACAGATTCAGAAATACAGGGCACGGATATCAGGACCACTTCTTGACAGGATCGATATCCATATAGAAGTCCCATCAGTGCCTTACAAAGAGCTTTCTGATACTGCTTATGGTGAGCGTTCTTCGGTAATCCGCGAGAGAGTGATGGCTGCAAGAGAGATACAGTTAGAGAGGTTTAAGAATGATAAAATTTATTCGAATTCCCAGATGCGGACAAGACACCTTAAGAAATACTGTGCCCTTGGTAAAGATGCACAGATGCTACTTGAGAATGCGATGAACCGACTGGGTCTTTCTGCAAGGGCATATACCAGAGTGCTTAAGGTATCAAGGACTATTGCTGATATTTGGGGAAGAGAAAATATCACATCTCCTGATATTGCAGAGGCAATACAGTATCGTAGCCTCGACAGAACGATGATGTGAATGAAAAATGGGACGGCAGGCTGTCCCATTTTTATCTTATAATCTAAGTTGCGAGAAAATCGGGAAAGACCCCACAAAACTCCTTGACAAGTTTGATTTAATTAAATAGTATATTTCTATAAATAATCATTTTTTATAATTTACGGAAATGAAATATTTGGAATTTAAAAATGCCGTTAAAGAGTTTCCTATCATTTCATTAACCCATATCTCTAATATTAATAAGAAACCTCAAACTCTTAAAGTTCAGTTGAGTGGATGGCAAAGGAAGGGATTGGTTATTAAGCTAAAGCGAGGGCTGTATATTTTGAATGAGAGTGATAGGAAAATTGAGCCATCCAGAATCTTCGTGGCTAATGCACTATATTCACCATCTTATGTGAGCACAACCTATGCTTTTGGCTACTATGACTTAATCCCTGAAAAGGTAGAGGATGTAACATCTATTACCACAAAAAAGACCGCTAAATTTACAAATACTTTTGGCGCTTTTATTTATCAGCACCTGAAAACTAATTTATTCTTTGGTTTTAAGGAGATAAAAGATGAGAATGGATTTCCCGTGCTTATTGCAGAGCCAGAAAAGGCGATGCTTGATTTTATTTACTTGAATCTACAAGATTTTAAGGGCAAAGAGAAAGATGTCTTTAGCCTCTCATATAGGTTTCAAAATTTAAATATACTGAAAAAGAAAAAACTTACAGATTTTGCCAAAAAATACGAAAATAAGGAGATTGTTGATGTGGTGGAGAATTTATTGAGTTTTATAAAAGAGGAGAGATAATTCTGTGCTTGATTTGATTAAGAAGAGTATTTCAAGTATCTCTGGCCGTGATGCAAAGACTCACATAACAAGGGAGTTTTTGCAATTACTTATATTGAAGATTCTCTATGATAAGGACTATTTTAAAAATCTTGCTTTTGTTGGAGGGACTGCATTGAGATTTCTGCATAATTTACGAAGGTTCTCAGAAGACCTTGATTTCTCACTTATTAATAAGAAGGGTTATAAATTTGATATTTTTTTAGAAAGAGTTGCTTATGAACTAAGAAAGGCAGGTTTTTCTTTAGACATCAAGAAAAATATAGAAGAAACTGTTCAATCAGCAATGTTTAAATTTAAGGATATTCTGTATCTTTTAGGGTTATCTAAAGAGAAGAGTCAAAAACTCTTTATTAAGCTTGAAGTGGATTCTAATCCACCGAAAGGTTGGAATACACAGCTTTCATTAGTGAGTAAACATTTTGTTTTTACTGTGACAAATTTTGACATTCCTTCTCTTTATGCTACAAAACTCCATGCTTGTTTTTTTAGAAAGTACATTAAAGGAAGAGACTTTTACGACCTTATCTGGTATCTTGGGAAAAAGTCCATTCCCAATTTTGAACTTCTAAATAATGCCATAGAACAGACAGAACACAAAAGAATAAATTTAAATAGAGAAAACTTTAATGACTTTTTAAAGGAAAGGTTAGCCACTATTGATTTTGTGAAAGTCAAAAAAGATGTGGAGAGATTCATAGAAGACAAGAATGAACTCAAACTATTGGATAAGTGTGTGAAAAATGGGACGGTTCTATTTTCTTGACAGTGAAGATAAAAGATAATAGAAAAGATAATAATCCATTCACGGGGACAGTCCCGAATCTACGGCTTCGCCCGTAATTCTGGGACAGTCCCCTTTGCCGAAGACAGCAAGCATAGCACCAAAGGAATATGTAGATCACACTCTAACAAAAGGGAATAGCCGAGGAGAAAATAGAACCGTCCCATTTTTATGTTGACGGAGGGATCACTATTGTGATATATAAATTTCATAAAAAGAGGGCGATTAGCTCAGGGGGAGAGCGCTTCCTTCACACGGAAGAGGTCGCTGGTTCGAAACCAGCATCGCCTACCATTTTTATCAATTCACCATTGCATATCCAATCCACAGATATCCAGCAAATCATTTGACTATTTCCATCTGTTTTCTGAAGTGG
>JBFLZU010000060.1 GCA_040756155.1 Nitrospirota bacterium
TCTAAAGGATTCGGAGAGAATCGAATATTTTCTCATCAGTCGCTGGAAGCTCCCTCTGTCCATCCCTGCTTCCATTGATGCGTGGGTGACATTCCCCCTGTGTTTAGTGAGCATGCTTGTGATATAGTTCTTTTCGTATTGTTCTTTTACATTGAGAATAGTCTTTTTAAAGTGCTCAGCAGGCAGACCACCCTTTTCCTGTAATTCCAGGGGTAGGTGTTCGGTTCTTATAACAGACATCTCATTAAGGATAACAATCCTTTCTATTATGTTCTTTAGTTCTCTCACATTGCCGGGCCATGGGTACGATAGAAGGGCATCGAGGGCTTCATTTGAGAACGACTTTTGCTGAACAGCAAATTCTTGACAATATCTTTTTAAAAAAAACTCTGTTAGCCCTGGGATGTCCTCAATCCTTTCCCTCAGAGACGGCATATGTATCGGGAAAACCATGAGTCTATAGTAAAGGTCTTCCCTGAAGTGACCCTCCTTCACCTCTCTAAACAGTTCCTTATTTGTTGCGGCTATAATGTTTACATCTACATTAATCTCCTTGTTTCCTCCAAGCCTGCGAAATCTCTTTTCCTCAAGGACGCCGAGTAGTCTGGATTGAATCTTTAGACTAATATCTCCTATCTCATCAAAAAATATCGTTCCTTCATTGGCGAACTCAAAAAGACCCTGCCTTGTAAATTTGGCATCTGTAAATGCCCCTTTTTCATGTCCGAATAACTCTGACTCAAGGATGTTCTCTGAGAGAGCAGTGCATTGTACTGATACAAATGGGGCATCCGCCCTTCTGCTCATGTTATGGATAGTTCTGGCTGCAAGGCTCTTACCAGTACCTGTTTCTCCAGTGATAAGTATAGTTCGTCCTTCCAATAAAGCCGCCTTTTCTATAAGGGCGTAGACTTCTCTCATCTTAGAACTGTCCCCCCTAAACTCCCCCATTAAACACCGCGAAAACTCCATCTCAAGGAGGTTCAACTTTCTTTCTGCTCTTAAAGCATCAATTGCTGATTTTGCGGCAATCTCTATCTCATCGAAAGAGAATGGTTTTGTTATGTAATCGTATGCCCCGAGTTTCATTGCCTTAACCGTGAGTTTCAAATCATTAATCGCGGTTATAATAATGATTTTTATGTTGGGATCTGTCTGCCTAATACTGGCAAGGATATCAAGCCCATCCATGTCAGGGAGGATAATGTCTAAAAAGCATACATCCACCTGTTCATTCTTTATGGCGTCGAGTGCTTCTTTACCTGTTGCAAAGGTAAAAACCGTGTACCCTTCCTTCTCCAATCCAAGTCTTAAGAAATCCCTTATATTTTCTTCGTCATCTACGATTAACAGGTTCATACTTCTCCTCTCTACTACTTGGCAGAATAACAGCGACAGTAGTCCCTTTATCTCTGATGCTATCTATATGTATATCGCCCCCATGTTCTGTAACAATGCGCTGTGCTATGGCAAGCCCCAGTCCACTGCTGAGTGGATTAGTTGAATAAAAAGGTTCAAAAATCCTCTGCAGGTCATCCGGTGAAATACCCTTACCTGTATCTCTGATGACAATCCTTGCCCATTTCTCATCCTTGAATGAGGATATGTAAATATTCCCTCCTCGTTCAGTAGCGTGGATAGCATTAAGAATGATGTTCAGCAAGGCCTGCTGAATCTGATCTACATCCACAACCACAAAGGTATCTGGTTCTATTTTAAGAGAGTGCATTTTAATCCCCTTCTTTTCAGCAACCTTCGAGGTAAAAAACATAGCATCTTCGACTATATGCTTGATCTCTGTCTTTTTAAGTGTTAGCGGTGAAGTCTGGGTAAAGGATAGAAGTCTTGATACCACCTTGTCTAATCGCACAATTTCATTATCTAATCTTTCGAGGATTTCTTCTCCACTTCCATTATTCCGCATGGTGTCAATGCCGAGTTTAATCCCTGTCAGAGGGTTTTTGATCTCATGTGCAATATTGACTGCTAATTCTCCAATCATAGCAAGTTTCTCTCTCCTTGCGAGATGTTCATCCATCTCTTTTTGAGTCCTGAGGTTTTTAGCCATCTCGTTAAATACGTCTGCCATCTGACCTATCTCATCTTTTTCGATAGTCTTTACAGAAATTACATCCCGGAACTGACCTTTGCTAATCTTTATGATATTCTGTGTTATCTTCTTCAGCGGACTTGTAATACGATGCGCCATAAATATTCCTACTGCAATACTAACTACAGAAAGGAGGATTGCGAGAAGAAGAATCTTCTGCTTGATGACTGTAAGATTTTCCCTCATAATCCTATCTGTTAGCCCGACTCTTATAATCCCTATCTTTTCATTATCTACTTTACAGGGAACTGCTATGTCATATAGGTTTTCATCCTTTGATAAAGGCATTATCTGAACAGTGGTCTTTGTTGCCTGAAATGCCTTCTCATCAAATGGGCTATCGGAAAAGGAATCTCCAATTCTGTGGACACGCGGGTTTGAATGAGCAAGTACCCTGCCATTTCTATCCAGTATCACAATGTAACTCAGGAAGGGCATAGACGTGCTGCCTCCCATTGCCTTTACGGATTTATAAAGCTCCCAGATATTATCCTGTAAAATAGGCTCGATGCTCTGTTTAGAAAGGTTGGTCGCCATGATGATTCCCTTATCAATGAGCTCCTGCTCAAGTACCTTCGATTCCTGATAAAGGGCGATGGCACTTGTGAGAAATATCACAAAGAGGGTCCCACTGCCGATAGTAAGTATTAGTTTCTGTCTGATTGTTAAAAAACGGAATGTTTTCAGGAGACCCATAACTTTATCTCTTAACTGGCTGTTGGTGATTAAGGGTATTCATATAATGGTACATTCTCCTTACGATGTCAAAAAGCGAATCATCACCTTTGACAAATCCATCTAATAGCATATCTTTTAAGATATTTTTGCCTGCAGGGTCTTTATCCATATCAAGAAAAACAGACCTTAGTTTTCTCTTTAAATCTGCTGGAAGGTTTTGACGCACCACTACCGGTGTGAAACCAAAAGGAGGAGAAATCTCTATGACCTTAGTTTTACTGGTCAATTCAGGATGCAGGATATGCATCAGGTCATATACATAACTATCAACACTGGCGCCATCAACAAAACCATCCCCCACCGCTTCTATAGAAGCACTATGGCTATAAGTATGCACCCACTTCCTGAAATACTCATTAGGGGAATAACCTGCCCTTGCCAGTCTGTAGCGTGGGAAAAGATAGCCTGAATTAGAAAGTGGATCCGGGTATGCATAAAGTTTTCCCCTTAAATCCTCTATGGACTTAGCGGGGCTATCCTTTGGAACAACGACATACGAGTAATAATAGGGTTTACCCCTTGTCTTTGGAACGGCTAAGAGTTCCATGCCAAATTTCTCCTTCCCTATTATATATGGCAGGGTGCAGACAAAAGCGATATCCACCCGTCCTTGTTCTATTAAATCATTTATCTCCTGATAGGTCTTCCGCTGAACGATATTGATAGGCATCTTTATCTTTTCCCCTAT
>JBFLZU010000061.1 GCA_040756155.1 Nitrospirota bacterium
AGAGTATCCTTGCCTGTAGGGGTATTTCTTCTCCCTTGAGTCCATCTGGATAGCCTTTGCCATCAAACCTCTCGTGATGCCCCCTTATCCATGGTATTATGTGCCTTAACTCTCAAAAATGGGACGGTTCTATTTTCTTGACAGTGACAGTAAAGATAAAAGATGATAGATTTATCGTATGCCGAGGACAGCAAGCATAACACCAAAGGAATATGTATATCACATTCTAACAAAGGGGAATAGCCGAGGAGAAAATAGAACCGTCCCATTTTTGGTTCCGAGAATCTCTTTATGAGTTCCGACTGCTGTTATAAAAAGTCTTTTCCCCTCTCTGTAATATGTTGCCCTGTAATTCATCGTTATGCTGAAAGCCCACTCATCTGTTCCAGCAAGTTTTTCATTTCGGAGGCTTGGATAAGAAGGGTTCTGAAGAAGTCTTTCAACCTGCTCCCAGAACTTCAATCGGATCTCTCGTGGAAGATTGTTAAGCGATTTAATTACACTTTCAGGGATTACAAGTTCAGTCCCCAAACAACTTCCTCGCTTCTTTGACAGATTTAAATCTCCTGTATTTCCCTTCTCTTAATTCTCTCCTTGCCCGATTCACCTGCTCCTGCCATTCTTTAGTCCAGTACCAGGATTGTTCCCTCGGAATTTCGATTACAGGACGAATGACTATCTCATTTCCCCTCGCTATTACCTCTACCTTTTCGCCAACCTTTAATGGTATAGCCTCTCTAACTTTTTCAGGGATGGTCACCTGAAATTTTTCCTTAACCTTCACCGTTGTTGGCATCTCAAACCTCCAGATCAATTAAAGTATAACTTTATTGAAAGTAATACTACAATTTAATAAATTTGTCAAGTTATCCATTTATAGAGTGCCTCTGCTAAATGTTTCATCTTTTCATCGGATAATGATACCTCACCTGATAGTATCGCCATCAGTGAATTAGCTGACTGAACCATATCCCTGTATCCAGCAATCTTCTCAGGGGTTGTTATGGTTTTATCCTTAAGTGCCTCATAGACAGGACACCATTTAAGGCATTCTCCACACCTGACGCATGCATCAAGCTCAACGAGTTGTATTTTTGAAAGATCCTCTGTGATTTTATTTTTTGATGTCTTCATCTATCATCTCCTCTGAGCTGCAGCCCATGTGGTAATCTGTGATGCAAATATATGAAACCCTTTTGAATAAGGGCATAACTCTTTTTGCAAAGAGACACTCCCTTGAAAATGTATACCTTATTACAAAATAGATAATCCCCCAGAAACCCTTTTCACGGATAGGGTCTGATGGATCATCAGTCCCCTTTGTCCATATAGAGACCCTTCTCCAGAAACTAAGTAAAAAAAGGACAATTGTTGTGACTGCAATAACATAGAATATCGTCTTTAACTCCGAACCTATACCCCAGAAGACCTCTCTGAATATCTCATTTTCCAAAGTTTAATTTCACCTCCTTCGGGACTGCAATACCGAGTTCTACCTCTATTGCCTTTATTATAGCCATCGGGACAGGACAACCTGTATGTTTTACCCTTTTTGATGCAGAGATATATATAGGTGAATCACTAATATTCTTTAAGAGTTTCTTCCAGTTAGAGTCTTTAATATCATCCTCCATCAATTTCACCCTTTCACAATCCGTATCTAACATTATATTGAGATGGGTTTTATCAAGTCTTTCTACAGTAATACCCACAGTGTAACCACAGCTACCAGCATCGAGATCTGCCTTTGTCATATGAAAAACCCCTTTTGAGCGATATATGAAATCTTTGGGTTTACCAGACTCTGCGAAGCGAAATGTCCGCAACTTCGATTGTCTGAGCCCGAAGGGCGAGTTTTCGAAGTTGCAATGGAGCGAGCAGTAGTCTGGTAAAAGATTTCATCAAAAAAGCGAAAAAGTGGTTTTTCAATACCTTTATGCACTAATCTCCACATCTCTTTTTAATACCTTTTCAAGGTGCGGGAATGCATCCTTCATATGTGGAAAATGCATCGCCTCCACAAACTCCTTCTGGAAGTTCGGGTCAACCGCTATCTCAACGAAGTTGACTTCCCTTGCCTTCTTGTCTGCTTCGTTACGCTTATCTACATTGAGAAGCGCTATGCGTGCACCATCACCTGCAGCATTTCCTATAGCATAGACGCTGTCAATATCACAATCAGGAAACATCCCCATGATCATTGCAGATTCTTTATTGATATAACTACCAAATGCCCCGGCAAGTATCACTTTATCAATCTTCTTAATACCAAGTTTATGCATCAGTAGTTTAGCCCCCGCATAGAGTGCTGCCTTTGCAAGCTGTATAGCCCTTATATCAACGATGCTTACAGTAATATCTGTTCCGATCGAGGTTTCATCCGCCCACGCTATAACAAACTCAGGTTTACCTTCGCTGTCTTTTCTGAATCGTGGAGTATTCAAGTCCTGGTTGAAGTTTCCGCTTTTCGTAATAATACCTCTTCTAAACATCTCAGCAACTGCATCTATGATACCTGAGCCGCATATCCCTTTTGCATTTGCCTTCTCAAGGTGTGTGTGCCAGTCTGCCTTACCGATTACTTTAAACATTACCTCCTTCGTATCAGGATCAATCTTTACATGTTCAATCGCTCCTGGTGCTGCCCTCATTCCAAATTTGATCTGCGCCCCCTCAAATGCAGGCCCTGTTGCACATGAGGTAGAATATATTTTCTCTCTGTTTCCAAGTAGTAATTCACCGTTTGTCCCTATATCAATTATAAGTTCCATGCTGTCCTGATTATACGGTTCCTCAGCGATAAGGACACCTACATTATCAGCACCAACAAAACCAGCCTCTATTGGAAGGACATGGATATAGGAAGATTCATTTATCTTTATTCCCATATCCCTCGCCTTGATATTCAATGAAGTCTGCACTGCGGGTATAAAAGGGACTTTACCTATATGTTCAGGATTGAAACCAAGAAATATATGATGCATTGCGGTATTAAAGACGATTGTCATATCAATTACATCTTCATTTCTACATTTTTTACCTCCCTTATTACATTCAAGCGACTTTACCGCAGAGGTAATAATATGATTCAATCCGTCTATGATAGCCTTCTGCATCTCAGCAAGTCCATCAGGATTCATCATTGCATAGGTTATCCTTGACATCACATCTTCACCATATGGAACCTGGGGATTCATCATAGATTCTGTGCTTAAAACCTTTCCTGTTATGAGGTCGCAAAGATAACCTACAACAGTAGTTGTTCCGACATCCACTGCTATACCGTATGTATCTTCAATAAAACCAGGTTCTACCTTTATGATCTCCCTATCCATCCACACAGAGACGGTTATCTCCCATCTTCCGCCTCTAAGGGCATCCTGTAGTTGCACCAAAACAGGATAGTCTATGGCAGTTATATTCAGACCGTACCTCTCTTTCAATGCTGATATTACCCTCTCTGAGTCTCCGACCGTCAGGTCGTGAAGTGTTGGAGGTATAAGTTCTATGTGATATTTCTTCACAGCAGGCATTAATGCTATAGCCCTCTCTGTTGCTGTCTTTCTTACTACCTGTTTCCCTGCCCTGCTTTTCTCAGGGACATATATCTTCACATCACCATATGTCTCTGTTGCACAGGCTAAACGAACATTTGGACCATCCTCAGGCTTTATGAACTTTTTCTCGTTATCTGATAATAGGCTGAGGTGTGACATCCTTGAGTCTATGGCATCTTTTTCAAAATAGCCTTCATCTATCCTCACCTTACATTTTCCACATGTTTGCTTACCACCACAGACAGACTCAAGGTCAACACCGAGTTCCCTTGCTGCTTCAAGGAGAGTCTTACCTTCATCAATTATTCCCCTTCTTCCAGATGGCTGAAATATAACCTTATGTCCCATATTCTCTCCTGTAAACGATGCTGCTTGTATTTGTTGTCTTTTTTCTCTCTTCTGCGAGAAATTCGAGAATTTCCTTTCTTACTCTGTTAAGTTCGGGGCTTGTTCTATCCCGTGGTCGTGGTATATCTACCTTCAACGCTCTCCCTATTCCAGCAGGTCTTGAAGTCAAACATATAATTTCATCTCCAAGAAATACAGCCTCATCCACATTATGTGTAACAAATATCACTGTCTTTTTTGTCTTCTCCCATAGGTGGAGAAGCACTTCCTGCATATAATTTCTTGTCTGGCAGTCAAGCGAAACAAATGGCTCATCCATAAGCAAAACCTTTGGTTCAACCACTAATGCCATTGCCAGAACCACCTTCTGTTTCATACCACCCGAGATCTCTTTTGGATAAAATTCTCCGAAACCATCAAGTTCAACAAGTTCGAGCGATGCTATCGCCTTCTGTCTTCTTTCCTGTCTCTGAACACCTGCAACCTCAAGCCCGAACTCAACATTCCTGAGCACAGTCCTCCATGGAAGGAGTGCAGGTTCCTGGAAGATATGTCCGATTTCTCTTACTGGTGCTATTATCTCTCTATCACCAAGAATAACCTCTCCTTTAGTAGGTTTATCGAGGCCTGAAACTATTCTTAAAAGGGTTGTCTTACCACATCCGCTCGGACCGATTATACATATAAACTTACCCTCAGATACGGTGAATGATACGCCTTTTAAGACATCAATACTCTCACCTTCAGTGGTACTATTAAACGACTTCCAAATATCTTTTACCTTAAGTTCCATCCGTCCTTCTCACTGTTCACTATTCACTGTTCACTGTATTTTTTATTATCTCCACCTCAACACCCTGCCTTCTATCTTTCTTATTAGTAGATCCATACCGTATCCTATTAACCCAATAACAACCATGCCTGCTATAATCTGGTCAGGTCGCTGTATATCCCTTGCGGTCATAATCATATATCCAAGACCATATCCGCTCTTGATACCTGTAAACTCAGCAGCCACAAGTGTCATCCACCCAATCCCTACTGCAATCCTTATCCCTGTAATAATAGACGGCATAGCACCCGGAGTAAGCACCTTGAGAAAAAGATCACCCTTTTTAGCACCGAGTATCATTGATGATTCGATAAGCCTTATGTTAATAGATAACACCCCTGTTATGGTATTCAGAAGTATAGGGAAAAATGCACTAAGGAATATAATAAATGACGCAGATTTATCTCCGATACCAAACCAGAGTATCGCTATAGGGACCCATGCAAGTGGTGGTATTGGTCTTATCAACTCAACAAATGGACGGAGAATGTCCCTCACCAAGCCCCAGTAACCCATGAACATCCCGAGAGGTAAGGCTGTTATAAGTGCTATTGCTACTCCACTTAACACCCTTTTCAGACTACCGAGACAGTGCCCTGCAAGATTATAACCTGGTGGAAGACCTTTAATAAGAAGTTCTATGAGACCTCCGATTATACTTAAAGGAGAAGGCAATCTATTCTCTGGTATAACTCCATAAGAGGATACTACTTGCCAGATAATGATAGCTATAAAGACTGGAATATACTTGAATGATTTATAAATCTGACGCAAAGCCCTCCGTTCTCCCTAACATAAATGAACAATTATCAATGATGAATTATCAATTGCAAATTGTTAATTGTTATCTGATACTTGATATATTGCAAAACCCCTACCTAACCTCACTAATCGCCTTCATCTCCATATATACATCAATAAAAGTATCTATATTTAAAGGCTTTATGTATCCAAACTTAATAAGATACTTTATATATTCCTTTATATCCCCTTCATTTATAAAATAATGATACTTAATATTCTTCATCGCCTGCCGTATAGTTGCCTCATCCATCCCTGTAAATTTCATGCCAATCCTGACAGCCTCATCTAAATTCTTATTGATGTGTTCTGTTGCCCTGACATGAGCCTTAAGAAATGCCTTAATTACATCAGGGTTATCCCTGTAAAAGGTGCCCTCAACCGCAACAACACAGCAAGGATGGCCCTTCCATATCTTAGAGGACGGGATCAGAGTTCTTCCAATACCCATAGTTATAGCCTTTGATGGATGTGGTTCCCATGCTATAAAGGCATCTATCTGTTTTGTATCCAGTGCTGTAATCATCTCAGGAGGCTTTATCACGATTATATTTACTCTTTTAGGATCGATCCCTTCTCTTTCTAATGCTTTTCTTAATAGAAAGTCCTGAACAGTCGAATAACCAGGTATAGCAACAGTCTTTCCTTTAAGGTCTTTAACAGTCATTATTGTTGAATCCTTTCTGACAATTATAGCAGAACCTTCAGTGTTAGCCATTGCTACTGCCTTAACATCTGCAAATTTATTAGCCACACCAGTAATACTCGGTGCAACACCAAGGTATCCAACATCTATGCTCTTTGAAGCAAATGCACTCATCTCTTCTGGGCCAGCCTTGAATATACCTGCCACTTCAACTTCAATCCCTTCATCTCTGAAAAAACCTTTATCAATCGCCACCCACACAGCGAGGTGATGAAGGTCATTATGCAGATAACCGAGACGAACCTTTTTGGAAGATGCCATTGAAAACCCTGTATATAATATAACGAGTAAGATTGATAAAATTCCCAAAATTTTTCTCATAAGAACCTCTTCCTCCTTAATCCTTTAATCCTTATAACCCTTAACTTCTTCTCGCATCTTTCTCAAGGAACTAATCATGTTTACTGCATCCTTGAGTGCGTTTGTTGCATCCTTTGCATAGCCATCAGCACCCCATCTATCAGCAAGGTCCTTTGATAGCGGTGCACCACCAATCATTATCTTCACATTGGGATTCCTTGCCTTTATCTTATCAATTACCTTCTTCATTCCAACCATTGTGGTAGTCATCATGGCTGAAAGACAGACAAGGTCTGAATCTGTCCTTAATTGCTCTTCAACAAACTTATCAAGTGGAACATCCTTTCCAAGGTCATAAACCGTAAAGCCTGCGATATCAAACATCATCTTGACTATATTTTTCCCAATATCGTGCACATCTCCTTCAACCGTTCCAATCACTACCGAACCCTTTATACCTATATCTTTCTTATGAACATGTGGTTTGAGTATATCAAGACCTGCGTAAAGGGCATCTGCACACATCAAAACCTCTGGAACAAAGTATTCCTGGCTCTCAAATAGCTTACCAACCTCTTCCATTCCAACCACAAGACCATTAAAGATCGCCTCATAAGCATCTATACCATTGTCAAGTACCTCCTGCGCTGCCCCTTTTACCATATCTTCATCGAATTTCACCACGCCTTCAGCTAACCGTTTAAATAATTCTTGCTTTTTTGATTCTTCCACTGTCCCTCCTCCTCTCAGTCAACGCTGAACCTCCTTTGCTGTTCTGACTATCATTCTCATATTCTCTGCGGGTGCGGTAGGCCATATATCGCACCCAGGCCAGACTGCATCTACCCCACTCTTTATGGATGTGATAACAGATGCCTTTATATCATCTATACTTCCAGTAACAAGGACATTATAGGGATCAATATTACCAAAGACAAATGCATCTTTGCCAAGTCGCTCTCTCGTGAGCGTAATATCATTCTTCTGTTCAACACTTATGGCATCTGAACCGCATTCTACCATATATTCGACTATATCATTCGTCTTACCACAGATATGCAGCACAGATGGGTGTCCAATATTATCAAATATCCTTCTTAGATGAGGCTGTATCAGAGATTTGAATGTTCGAGGATTGAGCACATCTGATGTAGCACCCATTTCTCTAACAGTGATATAGTCTGCACCGGCATCCCTGAATATCCTCGCAACACCGATTGACACATCAGCAAGAGATTCAAGCATCTGGTTTACGAGTGCCTGTTTCTTGAAAGATAATTTAAGAAGGTCGTTTAACTCCATTATCTGCCCTGCGAGTGTGAATGGACCAAGGACATAAGAGCCAATAGCTATTTCACTACCAAGTTCAGCCTTAAGTTGTTTTATGGCACTTACCACAACAGGTATCCTGCCTTTATCGTTGAGACTATCGGGAACTACGATTTTTGTCATGTCCTCTTCGTTGCTTATTATCTTCTTTTTTATTGTGGGATAAAGTATATCCTCTGAATGTGGATAGACATTTATCTCGCACCCTAATACCTCTGCCTCAACACAGAGGTCAAATGGAACAACTGCACATTCAAAACCATAGAGTTTATATGTTGTAGCGGCTGCCTTTGCCATCGCATCTGCGTCACCGTGTAATGCTGCAAAGCGAAGGTTATACATACTCAGTCCTGCAACCGTAATATTCCCCATTCCGCTGAAACAGGGAACAGGCTCTATTCTCTCACCATCAAGCAATCTCATCACTCTTTCTCTCGGACCTAAAGCCATTAATGAATACCTCCTCACTCCACACTAATCATAACGCAATAAACTAAATCCCAATAACCAAATCACAAATTTCAAATAAATTACAATAACCAAACACTGTTTGATTATTGGTGCTTGGTCATTGGTTATTATCACATTATTTGTATTATATGGGGTAATCCCCTACCCCTTAATCCTTAATCCTTAATCCCTAGCCCCTCCCTCTTTCATCTTTTCTACAAAGTCAGCATAGAATCTATTTATAGGTAAACTACTATCTTCAGATACCCAACCTGTCTCATCGTAAACAAGTGTAGAGAGCATGATATGAGCTGTTGCAACAGCAGGGAATATCCTCTTTGCAGATACAAGTGGTCCATAAAATAAAAAGTCACTCCATAACAGGGCACTGATTCCATGGGCTGCAGCATCCATTGCAGCGAAGCCATCCTTACCCCACACCTCCCTTGCCTGTTTCCACATATATGTACCATTTGAGGTAGCACAGCCTGCTGGTAACCCGAATTCTTCCTTAATAAGATAATTGGCTATGAGCGAAAATGTGATTGCTGGAAGATTCATAACGGATGTATCCACTAATATTGTCTTAAAATTAGCGTCACCAACAAGATCGAGCAGTCTTCTTAAGGAGGTAATTCTTCCTCTCGGTGTCTGATCCTTATCATCGAACGCCTGAAGCACTACATGTTTTATGCCTAACTCCTTTAGTTCGGCAATCTGTTCTGGGATATCTTTATCCCATGGGGTAATACCGTTATATAGTAGTCTATCCTGAAGCCCGAGACTTGCAGCATATCTTGCAGAGGCAAGCCTTATCTTAGAGACCCATATATCAATTGCAAATGGCATATCTGTAATTTCTATGAAAAAATCTATGTATGCCTTCATCTCATCAACAGAGTTTGCAACCATCGCAATCAATCCTGGAATGCCTGTCTGCGATGTCAGTTCTTCCTGACGCAGTATATATTCCTTTGCCTTATCCTTATCAAACTGTGGTCCCTTTCTGTCTATTAAAAGCCTATCCCCTTTTTGAAACAGTGAGGCTATCAAAAGTGGAGGATTTTCTCCTGGCTGACCTCCAACCTTTATATTACCGATATTAAAGACCTTCTGTTCTTTATCGAATCGGAACAATATTTGCCTCCTCCAATGTCACCCTGAATTTATTTCAGGGTCTCGTGTCTGTAGATTCTGAAACAAGTTCAGAATGACAATTCACGATTCAATGTTGGGCGAGGCTTTGCCTCGCCCGCATTCACTTTTCACTCCTCACTTTTCACTGTCTTTAATATACCCCATGGTCAAACTTCGGCTGTGGCAGATATTCCCACGGTTCACCTTTTGAGTATTTATCAGCAATATCTAAGGTCTTTAATGCATATTCAAATGCATAGGGAATCCCTGGGCCACCCGGGACGAAACCTGCCCCGATCATACCTACAGCAACCGCTTCAAAAATCTCCATCGTAGTTGCACCTGCTTTTATCGCAGGAATCACATGGATCAGGCACCTTGGAGAACACCATGACACTCCGATAGCAGTAAACATCAATTCCTTCATCTTCTTGGAAATCGCTCCATCACCAAATATTGTGGCATAAAAATCAGCAAATGTCTTTCCTGGCTCAGGGGTGACCGTATTTATTATCTTAAACATCCTCGGTAAAAACCCCATGAGGTCTTCCATATATTTATTTACCTCTTCGGTAGTCATCTTCTTCTCTGCCATTTTCCTCCCCTCCTTTTCTTTACCCCGTTAGAAAGAATAAATAGTTAGCGAGGAGCTCGAGTCCCCACCCGAGCTTTCTAACGGGGTAAACCAAAAAGCCAATCAAATATTCCCATCATCCTACCTCCTTATCAAGACTATTAAAACTTACCACCCCCTTTCGGTATAATCTGTCATTCTGAGCCCTTCGCTTCCTGTCATTCTGAGGGGCGTAGCCCCGAAGAATCTCCTTCAGTCGCTCAGGATAGACTCCGCGAAGAATCTTGATTTGAGACCCTTTTCTTCGGCTCAGGGTGACACTAAAGAATCTAATTAAGTTTCCATCCCCTCGCAATATTTACAAATGTCTCGACATTTTTTACTGGAACTGTAGGCGGTATATCACAGCCTGGCATCAAAACAAACCCACCCTCAAGTCCTGCAGTCTCTATACATCTTAGGCATACCACCTCTACATCTGAAGGTGTTCCATTGTTTAGTACCGCTACAGGATTAACATTCCCGGCAAAACATATCTTCCCTGAGAGTTCAGCTTTCGCCTTCGCAATATCTACCTTATGATCCAGACTTATACAGTCAGCACCCATCTTCGGGAAGAGGTCAAGCCTGTCTGATGTATCACCACAGATATGCACAAGAACCTTTACACCTTTTGTCTTTGCCCATGAGGTAAACTTCTGTAGATAAGGAAGTGCAAAGTTCTCAAACTGTTTTCTCGAGATGAGGTCTCCAGAGGCTGTTGGATCAGCAAGGCTTATCATTTTTATAATACCTCGTTCTACAAGGTCGGCATAAAACTTTATGTTTAGGTCCGCAGCAAAATCAACAACCCTTTTCACAAATTCAGGGGTCTTAAATGTCCCCCGCATCATCCTCTCTACCCCAAATATCTGTGCACCCAAAGTAAAAGGACCCCATGCGGTAGCAGTGACAACAAACTCATCACCTATTGCCCGCGAAACCAACTCAGTAGCCTCCCAGATAGCTCTTACGGTTGCGCTATTTTTAAGTCCCTCAAGGTCAAGTCGGTCGAGATCACTTTCTGTATCAACCAATGGTTCTTCGAGGTCTGGGGCACCAATCTCTCTATATTTAATCCTTCCACCGAGTGCGGCTGCATGGAAATTATTATACCCGGAACCAACATAAACAATATCCGAAAGTGATTTTCTTGAAAAAGAAATGATCATATCTGCCATTCCTTTTGCATCCTCTGCAAGGGATTTAAAAGAGTTTCCTGTATTATACATCGTAAACATCCCACCCCCGAAAAGGGCTACGGGAACCCGTTCTGGCTTACCAAGCTCAAATGCTGTAAATATTACCTCCTTTGGTGTCATAACACACCTCCGCATTATCTTTCTTAAAATATTTTAATAAGATTTTGGGGTTAGATTCTGTCAGGAAGGCGACAATTTGAACTGTTTAGGCGACTTGATTCTCTTTCCTCTTTACTTCAAACTTTGTTCCTACATGTTTTGCAAGCAACCGGAGGTCCTTTATCAGTATCTCTTTGTTTGTCAAAATGATAAGCCCTTCGTCTTTAAGGTTATTGAGAGCCTCTGTAACTGTCTGTCTTGATGCACCTACGAGGTCTGCAATAGTCTGGTGGGTTAATTTAAAGTTTATCTTTACAAAACCATTTTCACAACATTCACCTTCCTGTATAGCTATCTTCACAAGAAGGTGTGCCACCCTCGCCTCTACATTTCTCACAACTGAGTGTTCTATATATATCTCTTTTTCGAGAAGCCTTTTCCCGAGAAATTCTATTATCTTTATGGCGATCTCTGGATTTTCATTTATCATGGTAGTAAGCAGGTCTTTCTTAATTGGATATATGGTCGCATCCTTGTATGCCCCTGCGAAGCAAAACCTGCATTCACTACCATATATCTCTGCCAGGCCGAATATATCCCCCGGATATCGGAGTGACATGGATGTCTCTTTACCTGTAACAGTTATACTGAAGATCTTAACTATGCCATTGGAAACAAGGTATATACAATCACTTTTGTCTCCTGGACCATATATGAGTTCATTCTTTTTGTAAAAGAGCGGCTTTATCTCATTGAGGTATTTTGGATCTATAATTTTTCTGAAATCTATGAGGGTATAATACCATGGTTTTTCCATTTTAATTCTCCCTGTCATTTACTCTACAATCATGTATAATCCATGTCAAGACAATAAAAAATCCCGGCAGCGACCTACTTTCCCATGACCTCACGATCATAGTATCATCGGCCCTGGAGGGCTTAACTTCCGTGTTCGAAATGGGAACGGGTGTTTCCCCTCCGGTATAGCCACCGGGAAAAGTGATTTCTGGTGTAGTGAGGTATCTGAGGTAGTGGGTAGTGGTCAAGCCTCACGGCTGATTAGTACTGGTTAGCTAAGCGCCTTACGGTGTTTACACATCCAGCCTATTGAACTGGTAGTCTACCAGTAGCC
>JBFLZU010000062.1 GCA_040756155.1 Nitrospirota bacterium
AGGAAATCTTATATCACTATTGTGGAAAAAGTGGGGAATTACTTTGATACTAACTGGGGAATTATTCTGATACCAGGTGGGGAATTATTTTGATACTAACTGGGGAATTTCGCTGATACTCGACAAACCGCAGCATACCAAAGATAACTGCGACACCTACCCCTACGCCAACCGCATAAACAAGATAATTTGAATATCTATTCAAAAGAAGAAATAACAATGGGGCATCCCATGCTTTCACAGAGGAACCTGCTGCTTTTAATACTCCAATGGCAGGCTCAGCAAATGTTGCCCCCATTCCCAATATAAATGCAAACGCTAAAATGACAGGCAATTTTGATTTCTGAGGAAGTTTTATACCACAGATCTCTCCCAGAGGCATAAGGCCAAGAAGAAGCCCCTCCATAAAAAAGGTCAGTCCCCCAATAACAAGGGAGAGCCCAACCGCAATAACAGACGCTTCTGCAACGGGCATCCCCAAGACAAGTATCTGGAAAAAAAATAAATATAGGATAATCAACGCCACCGATTTTATCTGTTCAACAACGCGGCTCTTAATATATGGACCTAAGAGTCCTATAGCCTGTCTGAAACTAATTTTTATTTTACCTGAAGATTGTTGCTGTGTTGTCACTGCACCTCCATAAGACATACAAGCTATTTTACCACTACTGTAAGATTAAAATAAAGCAAGCAAAAGGGATATCTTTATCTGTTAGCCAGATAAACAGCAGGATTATCCTCAACACATCTTAATGCTATCTCCCTTGATATTCCAAGACCTGTAAGGTTTTCAATACAATCGGTGATTGTTACTCTGCTACCAGCAATCCTACCATCATTTAGTCTATATGGCGAGTTTTCCCCTGCAGTCTTTGATTCCTTTATCGAATCAGAGATAAGCAGTATCCTCTCTGTTCTCTTTACCCTGAATATTAGCTTAATGGCTTCGGGGTGGAGGTGGTGCAGATCTGCTATGACCTCCACATATATATCGTTATTAAGAAGTCCGAATCCTGAAATCCCTGGCTCCCTGTGGTGAAAGCCACGCATAGCATTAAATATATGCGTAATTCCCTTTGCACCTGCATTGAATCCTTCCTCTGCCTCTTTGAAGGTTGCATCGCTATGCCCCATATTCACAATAATGCCTCTGTCTGAAAGATAGCGTATGGTTTCGAGTGCACCACGGAGTTCGGGTGCTATAGTGATGGTCTTAATGATATCTTCGTATCCTTCTATAAGCTCCTGAAGGGCTCTGATAGATGGTGATAGGAATGATTCTTTCTCAAGAGCACCACATCTTAAAGGGTTTAAAAATGGTCCCTCGAGATGCATACCCAAAATGAGTGAGGAGTGAGGAGTGAAGAGTGAAGAGTTTAATTTAGATTTTAGATTTTGGATTTTGGATTGTGGATTATGTGATTCTGGACTCCGAACTCTGAACGCTGAACGCTGTACTTGAATCGCTTTCCTCACTGCCTCCATGTTTTCTCTCATCGTTTTGATCGGGGCAGGATAGATTGTAGGGAGGAACGCAGATGTTTCGTGGTGTGCAAAGATTTCTGCTATCTTTAATATAACATTAAAATCTGACGTCGTAGTATCAAAACTGCTGATACCGTGTGTATGGAGGTCGATGAACATATCTATTATACAAACTGGACAGGTATTCTTTACTGGAGGCGAGTGCCTTTTTAACAGACTTCTTTCCGTATAGTCCTACAAATCCATAAAAGTAGTCAAAGCGCAGAAAATTTCTGAAGATTCTACTCCACGAATAGAATTTTGCCATAGCTTTCAGTGTTTCAATATGCAGTTCAAAGGCAGTCATCAATTTTGGTTCAAACACAGCATGATGAGCATCATATTTACTCCAATCTGTGTGGATAATACGACCCTCCTGCATGAGTTCATCGAAGATGGGGGTCCCGGGAAGGGGCGTGAGCATCATAAACTGGACAGAATCTATGTCGAGGCGTCTGGCAAATCTCTGTGTGCTTTTGATGGTTTTAATATCGTCGGTATCACCCCCAAAGACAAACATTCCGTGGATCCCTATGGAGGAGTCTTTAAGGATTTTTATACACTTTATTATATCTTCGAGACTTTGATGTTTGTTATAAAAAGCAAGGGTCTGAGGGTTTATAGACTCAAACCCTACATAGACATTAAAACAGCCTGTTTTAGCCATAAGGTCAATGAGTTCAGGGTCACTGGCAATGTCTGTGCGTACCTGCGCAGACCACTCTATTCGAATATCTTCATCAAGAAATCCTCTGAGAAGAGTTTTGGTGCGTTCTTTGTTAGCTGCAAAGTTATCATCAATAAAAAAGATATGAACCTTTTCTGAGGCAACCATCCTGAGTTCTTTCATAACCCTTTCAATGGATTTAAAGCGATACTTCCTCCCGAACATCGGGATTACAGAACAGAACCTGCAGTTGAAGGGACAGCCCCTTGATGTAGCGATAGGTATTGTTGTCTTAGCTCCCCAGTTATGGACAAGATCGAAATCAGGTATTGGGGCGGCATCCATGTCATGAATGAGTCCTCTATGTGAGTTATGTATTATGATCCCATCTCTATCTTTGTATGAAAGCCCGCTGATGCCATTTAAGGATTTACCTGAAGATAGATGCTCGATAAGTTCAACAATTGTTTCTTCCCCTTCGCCTCTTATAACATAATCTGCATATGCCAGACCCTCTTCAGGGAGGAAGGTAGGGTGTGGTCCCCCAAGGATAATCGGTATTCCCATTGCACTGAATTTCTTTGCAAGTTGATATGCCCTCAGAGCAGTTGAGGTTATAGTGGAAATACCTATAATATCTGCTTCTTTCAAGACTTCCCAGTCGGGCTCGGATATATCTTCGATAAAAACCTTTACATTATATCCCCTGTCTCTCAGGATTGTGGCAAGAAGGACGGCACCGAGCCTCGGTATAGCAGAACGGCTGAATATATGGGCACCCGGAGATCTTACCTCAATGAAATAAACATTTTTGATATCCATATAAAAAGACAATAGCACTAACCTGAAATAGTGTCAATAAAATTCCTCCACAATCTTATTCCGCAGAATAGAGCAAGGAACAAATAAACAATCCCATGAATCGTATTGCCGAGTAAGACCATACCAGAGCCTATCGTGATTCCGTATATAAATATAGAACCATAAACCCATAGAATAATATCTCTTAGAGGTTTTTTTCTTCTGTCCGTCGTCCCTGCATCTTTAATCTGCAATCTTTTCTCAATGCTCTTCCAGCCAATACCCCCTGGCGATGTATTTCTGTAAAATTCAATAAGTCTTTTTTCCTCAACTGGACTTGTGATAAGCGTAACCAGAACCCATATCACCGTTGAAAGTAAGATTATTATGGCAAGTTTTACGTAAAACGGCATCAGTGGATGCAATATGTATAAATATGATGATATGGCGGTGGATGCTATCATCGCTGATATCTCGCTCCAGGCGTTTATCCTCCACCAGTACCACCTAAGGAGATATACGAGACCTGTACCGCTGCCAAACGCGATGAGAAATTTGAAAACCTCAATAATAGAAGTGGCATAGTATGTGACTATCCCCGTTATGATACTGAGAATAATGGTGACTACTCTTGCAATCATAACGTAGTGTCTTTCAGTAGCATTAATCTTTACGAATCTCCTGTAAAAATCATTAATAAAGTATGCAGATGAAAGGTTAAGGTATGTGCTTAGGGTTGACATGAATGCCGCAAAAAAGGATGCGAGCATGAGTCCTCTAAAACCTGTTGGTAGTAAATCAACCATCATCTGCGGATAGACCGATTCATGGTCCTTGACAGTGGGGTAGAGTATCAGAGAAGCGAGTGCAGCGAGTATCCAGGGCCATGAACGGAGGGCATAGTTTGCGATGTTAAAGTAAAATGTTGCCATGATTGAATGCCTTTCGTCTTTACACGATGCCATCCTCTGGACAATAACGCCTCCACCATCAGATGAGTATTTTGACCACCAGCTCAGTCCCATGTATGCAATAAATGTGAGGACTGCAGGTCCAAATAACCCTGAATCAAGTGGAGGGAAAAAGTCTGTGTAATGCTGGTTTCCTCCCAGAGTATATTCTATATTAGACTTCAAATTAGATAATCCACCTGACTCCCTTACAGCGAAATACGCAAGCAGGACAGCACCTATCATAGCAATTATGAACTGAAAGAAATCAGTAAGTATTACACCCCAGTATCCTGAGAGTAGCGAATAAAGTATAGTTACGCCACTTGATATGGCTATAGCCTCCCACTTCCCCCAGCCGACCACAACATCGAGTATCTTTGCCATAGCGAGGATTACCTGTGCCTTTATGATGGTATGTATGGCGACAGAAAAGTATATAGCCCTGAAGCCTCTTAATACTGCTGCAGATTTACCTGAGTATCTAATTTCTGTGAGTTCTACATCAGTCATTACACCTGCCTTCTTCCAGAGTCTTGCAAATACAAAGACAGAAAGCATGCCGCTCATAACAAAACACCACCACTGCCAGTTCTCATAGATCCCATACGAACGAACGAGCCCTGTCACATACAGCGGTGTATCTGATGAGAATGTTGTTGCTACCATTGAGGTCCCTGCGAGCCACCACGGAAGATTTCTGCCTGAAAGAAAAAACTCATTTGTGCTTGAGGACGCCCTCTTTGTGAAATAAATGCCGATAGCAACGGAAAGAAGCATATAGATTGTTACGATTGACCAGTCAAGAGTGGTAAGCATTGTTCTGAATTATTTAAAATCTCCGAGATGGATGTCAAGGAATAACTAAAAGAAGTCTGCTAATAGGTCAAGAAAGAATGTAGAATGTAACATCTAAGGTGTAATCCTGAACCGCACACGCCCGATAATCTGTTCACCATTTGTTATTAATAAAGGGATTAGAGCCGAAATAGTGGAAAATCTTTTTCATAGTGCAACAGGCAACCTTCCTTTAAACGGTACCTTACCTCTGATACAGTTTATCACAGATTCCTGTACTTCCTCTGTTGGCTCATATGCGGCAACAAGGACATCCGCATCTGTGAAATGCCTGAGGAGATAGGGACTTCCGAAGGAAACCACGATTGAAACCAGACAGTTCTTTATAATCTCCTTTGTCTTTGTGATTAATACTTCATTCATTCCCGAACTTCCCTTTCCTGCTGCTATCTTTGAAAAAAGGACAATGACTGCTATTTTGTATGACTTTTCCTTTAATTGAAGCTTCGCTTCGAAATGTAAGGAATTAATCTTTCTTTCATATTCGCTCTCTAACGCTCGCTGTGCATTTTCCTCTATCAATGCTGATCTTTTGAAATATCTTTTTAATGTTGATCCTGTGTCTTTCATCATGTCGTCGTCAACAATTATTAAGGGTATATTTAATATCTTGTGAATCGGAAGTATACTTCCATTTTCTTTGACAAGTGTAATAGACCTCTGTGTGATAGATTCAGAGATTCTTCTGTTAGAACGAAAATCCACAGAAGACTTTTCAAATCTCAGACGATTTTTAACCTTAAGTATTCTTTTAACAGAGGCATCTATGCGAGAGGATGGTATTCTTCGATCTTCGATTGCCTCTAATATTCCCTCTGCAGTGGTATCTACATCTTCTGGGTGAAGAAGGATATCTATACCAGCATCTACCGCAAGAACCGCTGTCTCTTTTTCAGTAAACCCCGTTAGAAAGGACGGGGCTTTAACCCCATCCTTTTTATAAGGAATTGAGATTTTATCTACCCCGTTAGAAACTGATTTTCTAACGGGGTCTATATCATCCCAGCCATAAATGGCGGGGCCTTCTAACGGGGTAAATCTCTTTGATACAGCATCCATTGTGAGTGCATCAGAGAGGATGAGTCCGTTAAAACAGAGTCTTTTTCTGAGGATTTTTGTTACAACCCTTTTTGAAAGGCTTGCAGGGAGTAAATCATCTATTGCTGGTATGCTTAGATGTCCAACCATTATCATCTCTACTCCAGAGTCTATCGCCTCTTTGAATGGTATAAGCTCGCATCTCTCAAGTTTATTGATAGACTTTCTGATTACAGGAAGTGCTTTATGAGAGTCAATCTCTGTACCTCCATGTCCCGGGAAATGTTTTCCGCAGGCAATAAGTCCTTTATTTTGAATACCTTTGATAAATTCCTTCCCAAACCAGGAGACAACATAAGGGTTATCGCCAAATGACCTTGTGCAGATAATTGGGTTATCGGGATTTATATTTATATCGAGTACAGGTATAAGCAGGGTATTTATGCCTGTATATACGGCTTCCGATGATATTGCATTGATAGCCTGCCGTAATAGTCTTATATCGTCTTTGTTATCTCTGTTAATCGCTGCTGAAAAAGCCATATGGCATGGAAAGACTGTTGTTCCTTCTACCTGCTGTCCGAGACCCCTTT
>JBFLZU010000063.1 GCA_040756155.1 Nitrospirota bacterium
AGGGGGTGAAATTATTTTGTGATAATTATGGACAAAGCTTCAGGACGAGTTTTATAATTTAACCTGGAAAAAGTGGGGAATAAATCTGATACCGGGGTGGGGAATAAAGCTGATACTTGACAAATATCCCCCAAGAAAACAAATCAACTGCCTGAAGAGGAAGATCTTCATGGGAAAGGTGGTGGTCTATATCCAGCGGTATTCGTGGTTCTATTTTGCCGCTTAATTGCCGGATTAAGTAGTCATCAAACTCCTTTATTTCCTTCTTGCTTTTGCTCCTGTCGATAACAAGGCTGACTCTTGTTGAGGCGTCTGTAAAAGGAATGACGTCCAGAACTTTTCGAGCGATAAAATTGTAAACTCTGTCTTTATTCTGTGACAGGTAATCATATACACGCCTTTTATTTAGTGTGAGGGCGTAAAGTTCGAGGGGAACAGATTCAACATGCCTATAAAAATATCTCTTAACCTCTATAGATTGTTTTGAACCTTTTAATTCAGTCCCTTCACTTTTAGGTAGTTTATTGTGTAGTGTTCTCCTTACAGCCTTGGCTATCTTTTTTCTATTTTCCATACCCTGCACCAGCATTACAGTAATAGTAAAATACTTCGATGGTTTTTTGGCAAAAAAATCAAACCCCAAATCGCCGCTTTCATCAAGGTAAAGATAAAGCATTTATCTCCTATGTCCTGCTTGCATGTGTTTCCAGAAACTGTTGCGGTGTTAATATCTTGATACCCATATATTCCTTTATGGCAAGGACTTCTCTGTCGCCTGTTATAACAACGTCTGCCCCTAATGCCGCAGCGCATTCGATGAACTTATCATCATCGGGATCATTCTTGACAATCTTTATCCTTGGTGTTTTTGTGGTAAACAGGATATTAAGACCTTTTGAGAAAAGGGACAATAGTTCTTCAAGTTCAGCTTCGTCCCTCATGCCGATTCTGCCGAGGACATCTATATATTCATCAAGAATAGCGTTAGACAGGCAAAGTGTTATTTTTTCTTTTTTCCACAGGTCTATGATCTTCTTCGGGTTGCCGCCGAAAAAAGATGAGACGAAGACATTTGTATCAATAACTAACTTCATCCCTGTTTTTTCCGCGACGCCTTTATTGCCTTCTCTATCGCTGCAGGTGTTGTGCCTTTTGATTTCAATTTCTTCCCGATTCTGTTCCAGAGGTCATCAACGTATACGCCGATATCACGTTCTTTAATGCGTTCTTCTATCAGTTCCCTGACCATTTCGCTTGTTGTTTTGCCTTCAAGTCGTGCGAGTTTGTTAAGCCTGTTCTTAATCTCATCATCTATCCTTATAATCATCTGCGTTGTCATGTTTTTACCTCCGTAATATATTTGTATATATTGTATATCACATATATACTGTAGTCAACTACCCCCTGCGCATTCTTTGCCTTCAAATCCCCGCTTTCATCAAGGTACAGATATAGCATTTATCTCCTATTGTTTATCAGGACATTTCTCATAAATTTCTCTTAGGAACTCATAACCTCTTTGACCGTAGATATTGCATATCCTTCGGGCATTTTCTGTGTTGTTTGACATACACAGGAATTCCACTATTGAGCGGATATGTTTCTTGTCGTAGTCGGGGGTAAACTTTTCAAGCATCTTTAAAAAGATTTCGCCAATGTATTTAGCTGTTTCTTTGCTATCGCCTTTATCTTTGAGTTCATCTAAATATTCAATAAAGAAAGGTGAATTAAAATCTTCATGAACATAGGGTGCTGATAACTTTAACCATTCAAAGTTTTCCTTATCAATTCGGGGGAGTATTGTTGCCAATTTTGCTGCATTTGATAGGATTTTCTTATCTTCTTCCTTTAAAGACTCTTTTCCCTTATATTTTTCATATAGCCATCTCCAGAACTCGATAATCCCTTTTCTGATATCTTCATCTGTCTCAGTTTGTTCTCCAAGATATCCTCTCTGTATCCAGAAGAAATCGATAATATCCTCAATCTGGTCATATTTAAACTTATCTAGTATTTGTTTAAACAAGCTCTCTTTCTCAGAAATTGACTCATGTTTTCTCAAATAGCCCAAAGCGATATGCTGAACTAAATGTTCATTGTCTCTCTTCTCTTTAAAATCATAATCAACGCTATACTGATAATGTGGTCTCATCAAATCATAGAGGTCATCATAGACTCTTCCAATAGAAAGGTAGCCATCTATAAAAGCTTCCCAGTATTTAGTGCCTTTTTCATTTTCAAGGGATTTAATCTTCTCTTTGACCCATTCCTTGTCTAAATAATAAAAGTTAGGCATATAGCGTCCAAGGTTTGTAAATCCTTCAATAATTTTATTCTTCAATATTTTCTCGTACTTTTCTTTAAACTTAGATGACCATTTTATATCACTCTTAATCCCCTTTTTATCATTGACACGGGCTATTCTTAAAGAGAGCAGGATAAGAGCAGTTATTGCCTTGCCGAAAGCTGTATTTAATGTGTAAGTAACATAATCAGTTATTTCTTTATCTTCCTCAGCATTCAGATTATCCAATAGCAGAAAGACAATCTCCTTTGCTTTCTCAAAGTGTTGTTCAGGGAATGCCCACACATCATCTCTTGTTCCGTCCTGTATAAGTTCGGAAACTATTCCGGCGATCCATTGATGATTTGCTCCGCCTAACCATTCATTCTTTTCAACTATCAATTTATCTTCCCAGAATTCTTTTCTGTTTATATAAGGAATGATGAAATCGAATACCTTATTCCAATCTATAATTTTCTTTTCATTCCAGGCATCTTTTATCCCCTTCAACATTTCGTAAATATAAATAAAACCAGTATCTTTAAAAGGAGTGAAATCTTCTACAAACTTCTCGGGCATTTCTTTGGCAACTTCAGCCATAAGGTCAGAAAGCCCGCCGACAGTCGGTCCCCTCCACGAATCTTTTGTCCGGAATTCTGCAAGAAACTCTGCAAGCTTGTCGTTAGACATTTTTATTATTTCGTCTTTTGTGACTGGAGACGGCCCCGGGCCCCATCGAGTTTCAACTTTTCCTACAGCCGGGTGCAGCTCTGCATCTACATTCGTTATTTCTTTCATCTCATCATACAGATTTTTAAAATATTGGTCATGGGAAAGCGCCCTGTATATTTCCTGTTTAGACAGAGCAGTATATCTTTCAGTATCTTCCTTGAAATCGTATTTTTTCGAAGCCTTCATAATTTTTTCGTTAAGTATCTTTCTTCGCTTGTCTGTTAAGATTTGAAGATTTTCCAATAGGTGCTTTAATTCATCTCCAAAGTATAAAGTCTTTTCCATCAAGAGGTCGCCTTTTTCTGATTTTAATATTTCCCAGCATAATTCATTGTATTTGTCCATATTCTGGCCCATAACATAAATCGCCATCTTGGGAAAGTAGAGATATTTATCTTCAATAAATTGCTTCAATGTTATTCTGGCAGTAGTTACATCACTTTTGGCTTTCGCAAGTAAAACCCTCTTGAGAATAAAAGTAAGCATCTCCAGCGGTTCGGTGACATGGTGATCTCTTTCATCATAAAATGAATAGTAAGTTTCATCCTCTTCGCTTTTAAGAATGCTTTTTATTTTCTTTGTTAAATCTTCAACAACTTTAACCGTGCATTTTTCTCCTATTACATCCGAGTATTTCTTAAAAGCTTCTTTTAACCAGTGCGAGTCTATGACAAGTTTATTCTCTTCTTTTTTGCCGAGCAACTTTGCTCGTTCTTCACTTAATGGGATTGGTTTGAATGCTGTAACAAAATCAACGATCTTCTCTGCTTTCCTGATATCCTCTAGATTATTGGTGAGGAATTTAGGTAGTAATTTTGTCGCAACTTCTGCTCCCTGCAGCATAGTGTCAAACTTAGAATCAAGCCAGATGGGAATCAGGTTAATAATATCAATAGGTATTTTGTCATTTGGGATATTGCAAAGGATTTTCACGAAATAAAACCATGTGCGGTAGTTGTCTATATGTTGACCAGTAGAATCCCTATAATTTGATACTTCCTTGATTATTCCCAACAGTTCGTCAATGTATTTCTCGTTACCTGGCGCATTTGCTTGTTGAGAAACTTTTTCCAGATAAGATAGGACATTCCATTGAGGGATAGAATAATACCCTTTCTCCTTGGCTTCCTGTGGACATGTATCAGGATTAGGATTAAAATAGCCTCGTTTTTTTAGCTCATCAAACCATTCAAGTTCAGATCTTTTTTCAAAAAACTTATCCTCATTTACAGCTTTTTTTTGGATTCTATTTAGAAGTTCTAATTTTTTATTGCTCAGCATACTTTCCTATCTCTTCAATTTCTGAAATAATTTCATAAGGACTTGGGATGCTCTTATCCAATGCAGTTGCCAAGTTATCCAGAACAAAATGTATTTTCTCATAATTCTCCTCATCAATTATATACGGGATAGGTTCAACTCCAAACGATTTATAGTAGTCCATTTCAAGTTTGAATTTTGTTATTTCATGGGTAAAAATAGGGCTCAAAAGATAAGCTACACGTTCAATAGAAAAGCTTTTAATTTTATAAATTCTTTCAATTATATCCCACTCATTTAATCCATATCCCAAAAAAATGATGATACCCTTCATTGTTTCTACTCTCGAGAATAATTCATTCAAAGAAGAGTTCTTGTCACTATAATGAGATAAATATTTTTCAACCGGTAAGACACATTCCTGAATGTTCTCGACATTCCCATGTAGATAAATAATATTCCCGTCTTTAAATACGTTGTAATTCGCTTGTTTCATCCTTTCTTGGTCATCAGGTAGCGTGCAGTTGTAAATTTTCATATTTTTACCGACGTCCTGAATTGATGAAACGAAGTCCTTTAATCCGCGATCTATGTTAGTAGTCATATGTGCTGTCGCTTTGATTGAGAATATTTTTTTATAGATATTCTGAACTTTGCTAAAATCTTTTATTGCTACAGAATCTAGTATTACCTGTACGTATATATCTAACTTATTACTTTTGTTGCATTTCCTATGACAAATACTTATGACTTTCCGTGGATTCGTACTCGCATCTTTTAATAGAATATCCTCTTCAGCATAAGTCAAAATGTTTGATTCTCGAAGTTTTTTTACTAAGGCAATAGCCATTTCATCCCAAAGAAGACAACCATATAATTTAGAAACACCTGCTCCTATAAAAAAAATGATACTTTCATTTTTTGCTGCTTGATGTAAGTCAGGGAAATCATCTTTCTGGAATTGGAGCTTCCTGTTAATCTCATCTATAGACAGAGCACCCTTATGGTTCATCACTGAACTCTCCATAACTTCGCAATATTTTTCTCATAATTCAAAATTCCCATGACCCATTCGTGGTCTCATGTTGTTATAAACAACCATGTCAAAATTGAAAAGTTTCGTTATATCACTGAGCAGATGTTTAAAGCTATTGTTCATATATAAAATCATGTTATAGTCAGAAACAGGGCGCCATTTCTCTTTTCTTTTAATTGCAATTACCCCAGCGACCTTCTTTCGAAAATCACATTCGTTGAGTAAACCGTCATTCTTTCTGCTCCATGTTTGTTTTTCACTATCGATTATTTCGAACTCTGTTCCAAAAAGAGCATCACAGATATCTATATCTTCCTTGTTATCAGCTTCCATAACTGTGAGGTTGATATTGCTCTTGTCTGCTTCCCAATTAAATGCTCCCGCCGCATTAATAAGGCTCTGTTTTATCTGCTCTTTTGACAGTCCAGTTATTTCTAATATCTCTAAGTCGCCAGCATACCCAAGAGTCAATTCAGATAACGCTATCTTTCCTGGCGACCAAAACTCAATTTTAACTTTTTGATTTTTCTGACCTGTAAAAAGGAAACTTTTCCCTTCATCTGCAGACGCCGCTTTATCTTTCATGAAGTCAATAAGCTCAGGTAGATAGTCTTCTTTAAAGTCATCTGACAATATGCAACTGAAAAATCTTCCAACTTTAATTTCCTTTGCTTTCGCTTTAATTTGTTGTATTAATTTGTCTTGCCTGTTTTCTCTTTCCAACTTAGAGAGGTCTTTTATCTGTATCCAATAGGTAATATTTTCTATCTCAACTTTCAAATCCGGTGGCCGCCGTGCTTCGATACCAGGTTCATAGCTTATCGGAACTGAAGAGGGGTACTGAGAAACCAACATTACAGCAAAATTATGCTCTGCAATTGTAGCCCAAACACCCCTTCCACTATTGATTAACCGTTGATTGAGATTGTCAAGACCTCTCTTTTTAAGGAGAGTCATGTTATAGGCAAGTCTTTCTATATCTTCCTCTGAAGCTTCATATCTGGTACCGGAAAATATTTTTCTTGCAATGTTTATATAATCTTCCACTCGTACACCCCTTACCTTCTCAAGTCTGTTGTTAACTGAATCGAAGACCTGCCGAATAGAATTCGTTATGACATTTGTAGGATTTCATTACCTCCTCTCTAATACCATATCAGAGTTCCATCGCTTGCCCATGGGTATCTACTGCCTTTTAGAAATTAATTGTGTCAATTTCTGTAATGTCTTATTAATTTCTAGGATATTATCTGCAATTTCCACCAACGTAGGCTTACCAAGCCGGTGCAATCCATCGTATTGGTTCAGATTTATATCAAAGGTTTCTTCTAATAATTTACCTTCACTGTTTTTATACATTGCTCTAACCGTAAACTCCTTTGGATTAAACTCGTTCCACCTGCAAAGAAATGACGAAATGGCTTGCCCAGGTCTTAAATAATTTAGGCCATTAAGAGGTGTTCTCTTATTAAGCAACTCATTTCCGATAGATACATCTGGTGTAATTTTGAAGGCAAGGTTATAAGCAGGACCCAGCCCAACGTTTTGGACCCTAAGTTCCATGAAATTTATATGTGGCTCCAATGGCTCTATAGTTACAGAGACTAACGGTTCAGTTTGGGCTTTTCTTAATCTTCTAGTCTCATTTGCTAATTTTATTGTAAATATCACATAAGTAACAGTAGCAGTTGCAACCATAAAAGAAAATATAAGGCTCAAGAATCCTGAATTGGCATTAACCCAAACAATTATCTCCTTCATTAATTACCATCCACAATAGCGACATTGTCTAGGGTGAAGCTGTAGAGTTCATGTAACATTTTATTAGTCAGACTTCCCTCACACACTCCTTGCCTTTTCAAACCGATTTTTGACGAGTTCGCAGACGGCCCAGTAAACTTCGTTCCGCTCGTCTTCTGTCAGACCGAGAATATCAAAGACAATATCATCAAGCGCCTTGCGGTCAGGCAGAGGATTCGGCTTTTGCTCACGGATGGGACGGGCGGGATTAATACCGAGTTCCTCGTAAACATTACCAATTGTTCTTTTACCCATCTTCTCAAAGGATTTTATAAGCATTTGCTTCTTGTTAGAAGGAAAAGCTAAAGGGTCAAATACAAAAAGATTCTTGGCATCTTTTGCCTCGTATTTCAAAGCACCTTGCCCTAATCCTGCCCGCCCCATAAGTGAAATTAAAAACCATGATAATGTGCTATTAAGAATAGCTGCAAAATAGGCATAGTCATGATGCTTCGGGAAGATTCTATGTAAGCAACGGTCTGAACATAGCGGAACTGAAAGACTCTTTGCTTCTATGAGGGATATCTGAAGTTTGCCGTCATAATTAAAGACTGTATAGATGTCCTTGACCTTCTCCCTTTCCTCTTTTGCAAACTCGAACTCATCTATCTTTCTTTTGTAGGAGGCATCGAGGAGCTTGTCTTTCTGATAGCCGAGGGAGCGGAACAGCTCATAAACCTTTTCAGGCGAGTCGATTTTCGGGACAATTTTTTGAACGTATTCTTGTATGTCCATATATTTCACTCAAAAATATCTCCGAAAAAAAATCTTTCCAGTCGCATATATTTATATTTGTCTAATCCTGTATTCAAAATGTATTGATTTATAGACAGAATACTGATATTTAATTTTACCATACTATTAGACTGTTTATCCAAAAATTTTTTAAGATTTAAGGAAAATGAAATGAAAAATGGGATTTCTGTCCTGATTTTTATTGACATAAAGAATTATTTTCCTTAACCTTGATTGTTAAACTCCGCACCCCGCTCACGCGAGCTGCGGGGACTGCTGTAAGAGGAAAACTTTTATGCCATTCACCCCGCACTATATCAACAGTGCGGGGTTCATCCCCGCCTTAAAAGGAGGGGCATTCTGGCGTGGTGCGGGGTAAATGATTGCAGAGACTAAATTCAACTTCGAGATAATAAAAAAGGACACAACCAGCAACGCCCGTCTTGGGAGGATTGTAACACCTCACGGCGTAATTAACACCCCCGCCTTCATACCTGTGGGGACTCACGCTACTGTAAAGACTGTAACTCCTGAGGAACTATATGAGATTGGGGTAGAGATAATCCTCTGTAATACATATCATCTGTATCTGAGACCAGGGCATCAATTGATTGCAAGCCTTGGTGGACTACACCATTTTATGAACTGGAATTCTCCAATACTCACCGATAGTGGTGGCTTTCAGGTATTCAGCCTCGGAGAACTCAGAAAGATAAGCGAAGAAGGTGTTACCTTCCGTTCTCACATCGATGGTAGAACCCATCTTTTTACCCCTGAAAAATCTATCGAGATTCAGGAGGCACTCGGTGGTGATATTATAATGGCACTTGATGACTGCACACCCTATCCATCCACATACGAATACACCTTAAATTCTTTGCGGATTACAACAGAATGGTCAAAGAGATGCATAAAGGCAAAATTTCGAAATGACCAGTCACTCTTCGGTATAGTTCAGGGTGGAATGTTTCCCGAGCTCAGAAGACAGTCTGCCGAAGAGATCTCTTTGCTCGGGTTCGATGGCTATGCTATAGGCGGTGTGAGTGTTGGAGAGCCGAAGGAGAAAATGTTTGAGATTATCAATTTCACAGCACCTTTACTGATAGAAGATAAACCGCGGTATCTTATGGGCGTAGGCACACCAGAGGATATTGCGATAGCTGTATCAGCAGGGATTGACCTTTTTGACTGTGTCATGCCAACAAGAAACGCACGGAATGGAACACTATTTACATCAAATGGAAAGATAAGCATCCGAAATGAAAGATACGCATATGACTCAGAGCCTCTTGATCCAGCGTGTGGTTGTTATACATGCAGAAACTACTCAAAGGCGTATCTCAGACACATCTTCATGTCTGAGGAGATACTTGCACTCAGATTGAACACCATTCACAATTTGTGGTATTATATAAATATTTTAAGGGAGATAAGGAATGCAATCGTTGAAGGAAAGAGATGGTTGATTTATCAGTCGATTTAGTTTATATTAACCAATCAATCCCACAGGAGAATTATCTCCCTAATTAATGAAAGGAGGATGTATATATGTTTGCCGATATAGTCTATGCAGCTGGAAGTGGTGGCCAGGAAGCAGGAGGTGCGGCTGGATTCTTTGTCCAGATGTTTCCTCTTATACTGATATTTGTGATATTCTATTTTCTTCTGATTCGACCCCAGCAGAAAAAACAGAGACGACATGCGGAAATGCTCGGTAACCTCAAGAAAGGCGATAAGGTCGTTACAAGTGGGGGCATATACGGAACCATCGAGTATCTTTCACAATCAACAGTTACACTGAAAATAGCAGATAATGTAAAGGTAAAGATGAGCAGAAATGCAATCGCAGGATTAAGGGCTGAAAGTGAGGAGGACTGAATATAAATGAAGAAAGGCCTGCGCTGGAGGTTTTCACTCATCGGTGCAGTAGTCATTTTCGCAATAATATTTTTCCTGCCATCAACGCCTGTATTCAAGGCGATGCCTGAATGGTGGGGGAAAAACCTCCCGAATCGTGGAATAACACTTGGACTCGACCTTCAGGGAGGTATGCATCTTGTCTTTGAGGTAGATGGAGAAAAGGCTGTCGACTCCGCTGTTGAAAGGACTGCAAGTGGTATCCGTCAACTCCTTACCGAAAAGAAGATACGATTTACAGCAATTAAAAGGTCAGGATTTACCGGTATTGAAATAACACATCCCTCTGAATCATCAACACAGATAAAGAAGGTGGTAGAGAATAATTATCCATCACTCCGAATAAAAGATGCGGGGAAAAGTAGACTCAATCTGATCCTTGCAGACAAAGAATCAGAAAAAATAAAAGAGACCGCAACAGAACAGGCACTCGAGACCATAAGAAACCGTATTGATCAGTTTGGTGTTGCCGAACCTGTAATACACAGACAGGAAACAAATCAGATAGTTGTGCAGTTGCCAGGTATAAAGGACCCCCAACGTGCAATTGACCTTATAGGAAAGACTGCACTGCTTGAGTTCAAACTTCTTGATGAAGAAAGCCCTGTGGCAGCACAGTTACCGGCAAGTATACCATCAGGTGGGGAAGAAAAACTTCTATCAGAATTTAAAGACAGAATACCGGAGGGAGATGAGATACTATTTGAAAGGGTCGTAGATAAAGAGACAGGGAGGGTGTCTAAAAGGCCATATCTTGCAAAGAAAAGGGCTGTCCTCACAGGAGATGTGCTTACAGAAGCAAGGGTAAATATAGATACACGATATAATGAGCCCTATGTTTCAGTATCTTTTGATAGCGAAGGGGCAAAGATATTTGAGAGGGTTACAGGTGAAAATGTGAAAAAGAGGATGGCAATCATACTTGATAATAACATTTACTCAGCACCTGTAATCCAGGAGAGAATTGCAGGAGGACATGCCCAGATAACAGGTAGATTTACTGAAAATGAAGCAAAGGATCTCGCAATCGTGCTGAGGGCTGGTGCACTCCCTGCCCCTATAAATATGCTTCAGAATGTGACTGTTGGACCATCACTCGGCCAGGATTCTATAGACGCAGGTGTTAAGGCAGGGATGATCGGGGCAATAGCGGTTATTCTATTCATGGTGATATACTACAGGCTTTCAGGGGTAATAGCAGATTTTGCAGTCTTTTTAAATGTGATAATCCTCCTTGGTGCTTTAGCATGGTTTAATGCAACACTCACCTTACCTGGTATAGCTGGCATAATACTCACCATAGGGATGTCTGTAGATGCCAATGTCCTTATATTTGAAAGGATTCGTGAAGAACTCAGGTTGGGAAAGACCGTGAGGGCGGCAATAGATGCAGGATACAAAAAGGCATTTCTCACAATCGTTGACTCTCATGTGACAACACTTATCACAGCAGCGGTGCTCTTTCAGTTCGGCACAGGACCGATAAAGGGTTTTGCTGTAACCCTGAGCCTCGGTGTAATGATAAATCTCTTTACATCTATGATGGGTACAAGGGTTGTGTTTGATTTGATTACAAGTAAAAGGGCGTTGAAGAGATTGAGTATCTGAGGGTAAAATTAGTGTTTGAAATAATCAAAACTCCAAAGATAGATTTCATAGGCAAGAGAAACATCGCTTTTATGGCATCTGGTATATTTATAGCAATTGGTATAGTTGCACTTATACAGATAGCAAGGGGGGCAATAAATCTCGGCATAGACTTTTCAGGTGGCACCTCTGTCCATCTCAAGTTTGAAAAACCTATCCCCATGGATCATGCAAGAAAGATACTCGAGCAGAGTGGTCTCAAAGATGTAGATTTGCAGGACTTCCCAGCAGAAAATAAACTGCTGATCAGGATAAAAAAGTCAGACATAGAGACTGGCAAGGTTTCAGAGAATATTGTTAGAATATTTTCAGAGGGCTTTTCAGGAACAAAGTTCGTAGTTGATAGCACTACAGAGATAGGTCCAAAGATAGGTAAAAGCCTTCAGAAGGATGCCCTCATCGCAGTGGCAATCGCAACTGCAGGTATACTTATTTATATCGCCTGGAGATTTCGGTTCAAATTCGGTGTCGCAGCAACAATCGCAACATTCCATGATGTCCTTTTCGTCTTGGGGGTATTTTACATCATGAATAAGGAGATAAATCTTTTACTTATCACTGCACTCCTGACAATTGCAGGTTACTCCCTTACAGATACCGTTGTTGTATTCGACCGTATAAGAGAAAATATGAAACTGAGATATAAAGAACCGATACCTCTTGTTATAAACTCGAGCATAAATGAGGTGCTGAGCAGAACTATCATTACAGCAGGAACAACCTTTCTCGCCGCTACCGCACTTTTCTTTTTCGGTGGAGAGGTCATACACGACTTCGCATTTGCCATCCTTATAGGTATTGCTATCGGAACATACTCATCCATATTTATCGCCAGCCCCATCCTTGTCGTCTGGAAAGGAAGGTTGAGAAAATAAGCAAAGTTCGAGATGAAAAGACGATGGGTTATACCAAGGGTAAACACAGGACTACAATCGAGGCTCTCACAGGAAGCAAGACTCTCTCCTGTCCTTGCTCAGGTGTTAATAAACAGGGGGATTGAGACTCCCCGTGCAGTAGCCGAATTCTTGAATCCATATATTGAAAACCTGCATGATCCATTTCTGCTACCTGATATGTATACTGCTACTAAAAGGATAGTAACCGCCATTAAACGAAATGAAAAAATCGTTGTATATGGAGACTATGATGTTGATGGTATTACCGGAACAGCCATTCTTATTCACATGCTCAAAGACTCAGCATTTCGGCTCGGCTCAATGGCGGATTGTTCATATTACATCCCTCATCGACTGAAGGAAGGATACGGACTTAACACCGATGTGATAAAGAGGATTAAATCAGAAGGCGTAAGTCTTATTATAACAGTAGATTGCGGAACAACAGCGATAGATGAGGTATCACTTGCAAATACTCTCGGCATAGATGTAATCATCACTGACCATCATCATGTAACAGATGTCCTTCCACCTGCAGCAGCGGTAGTAAATCCAAACAGGAAAGACTCTATTTATTCCTTTAAGGAACTTGCCGGTGCAGGAATAGTATTCAAACTTACCCAGGCTCTGAGTTCTGAGTTCGGAGTTCGGAGTTGGGAGGAATATTTAGACCTTGCAGCCATAGGAACAATAGCAGACGTAGTGCCGCTTATAGGTGAAAACAGGATAATTGCCTCTGAAGGGCTGAATCTTCTTACCGAGAGCAAAAGGGCTGGTATTGTAGCCATAAAACGGATTTCTGGGATCGAGGGGAAGACCATTACATCAGGAATGGTAGGCTTTATCATCGCACCGAGGATAAATGCTGCTGGAAGACTTGGTGATGCAACCTCAGCACTCAAACTCCTTCTGACAGAAGATATGGATGAAGCGGAGGAATTAGCCAAATTTTTAGATGCAAGGAATAAAGAACGCCAGCAGATAGAGAATGAGATATTCGAAAAGGCTAAGGCAATGATAACAGACGGTGAAAAGTGGACGGTGGACGGTGAACGGTATGCAATAGTCCTCTCCTCTCCTTCATGGCATTCAGGTGTCATTGGAATCGTAGCATCAAGGCTTGTTGAAAAATTCTATCGTCCAGCATTCCTTTTTGTCACGCAGGAGGGAATATGCAAAGGCTCTGCACGGAGTATTCCACCTTTTCATATATGCGAGGGATTAAAACAGATTGAGGGAGGGATAGAGATAAAGTTTGGAGGACACAGTCAAGCTGCTGGTATAAAGGTAAAAGAAGAAGACTTTATTTCTTTTGGCAAATGGATTAATAGAATTGTCAGGGAATCACTCTCAGAAGAAGACCTTATACCCAAACTCAAAATTGATGCGAGAGTTAAACTCAGAGAGATAAATTTCACCCTTATAGATGAGTTGAATTCCTTCAGCCCATTTGGCTATGGAAACCCTGAGCCGCTACTCGGTGCAAAGGGACTTGAGGTATTATATCCAAAGATTGTAGGAAACAATCATTTAAAGATGAAACTAAGACAGGATGGAACGGTATTCGATGCCATAGGGTTTGATATGAGAGATGCACTATCAAATGATAGTCTGGGGTCTGGAGTCTGGAGTCTGGAGTCTGCTATTGGGCATCTCTCAAAGATAGACGCAGCCTTTACACCACAGGTGAATGACTGGGAAGGTGGAAAACAGATACAGATTAATATAAAGGCAATAAGGCTATCACAGAATACAGATTAATGTTATAATTGTAATATGATACTCCCTGAAGACATAGTCCAGAAGATCCTATCTTATAACCCCGATGCAAATGTTGAACTTTTTCACAGGGCATACAACTATTCTGCAAAGGTTCATATTGGACAGGTAAGACTTTCGGGAGAACCCTACCTCATGCATCCGCTCGAGGTCGCAGGCATACTTGCTGACCTCAAACTTGATGTTGTAACAATCGTAGCAGGTCTTCTTCACGACACACTGGAAGATACACCCACCACAATTGATGAGATAAGAGAATTGTTCGGAGAGGATGTCGCCTTTCTCGTGGATGGAATAACAAAGATAGCCCAGATAGAATTTAAAACGAAAGTAGAACAGCAGGCAGAAAACTTCAGAAAGATGCTCCTTGCAATGGCAAGGGATATAAGGATTATACTGATAAAACTCGCCGATAGACTTCACAACATGCGCACACTGAAATACCTTTCACCTGCAAAACAGAAGGCAATTGCTCAAGAAACACTGGATATATATGCACCTCTTTCAAACCGATTTGGTATAGGATGGATGAAGATAGAGCTCGAGGATTTGTCATTACAATATCTTGAACATGAGATATACAATGACCTTGTCAGTAAAGTGGCAAAAAGACAGGAAGAAAGAGAAGGTTATGTCAGAGAGTTGATAAATATTGTAAAGGAGAATCTTGCAAAGAATAACCTCAACGGAGAGGTTACAGGTAGACCTAAGCACTACTATAGTATTTACAGAAAAATGAGTGAGCAGGGTATCTCATTCAATGAGGTATTCGATATAACAGGACTCAGGATAATCACCGAGACAAAGGCAGATTGTTATGCAATACTCGGGATGATACATTCGCTGTGGATACCTGTGCCAGGAAGATTTAAAGACTACATAGGTGTACCCAAGTCAAACAGGTATCAATCACTGCATACAACTGTGATAGGACCGAGGGGCGAGAGAGTAGAATTTCAGATAAGGACAAAAGAGATGCACAGGATTGCAGAAGAAGGAATAGCAGCCCACTGGAGTTATAAGGAGAAGCTAACAATAAATGAGAAGGATAAGGAACGGTTTGCATGGTTAAGGCAACTCGTTGACCTCCAGACCGAGCTCACAGATGCAAGGGATTTTCTTGAAACAATAAAGGTTGATCTCTTCCCAGATGTTGTATATGTATTCACACCAAAAGGCGATATAAAAGAGCTTCCGAGGGGCTCAACCCCTGTTGATTTTGCCTATAGCATCCATACGGAGGTGGGACACCGCTGTGTAGGAGCAAAAGTCAGTGGGAGGATCGTACCACTGAGACACCAGTTAAGGAATGGTGATACTGTTGAGATACAGACACAGAGTGGACATATGCCGAGCAGAGACTGGCTAAAGTTCGTAAATACACCAAGAGCAAGAGCAAGGATTAAACAATGGATTAAGGCAGAGGAGAGAAAAAGAAGCATAGAGCTCGGAAGGGAAATACTTGAAAGAGAGCTCAAGAAACATGATCTTAACCCTGTAGAAGCGCTCAAATCAAAAGAACTCATTGAGGTAGTCAAGGTATTTGGTATATCGGATTTAGAAGGACTCTTCGTTGCAATAGGATATGGAAGGCTTTCAGGTCATCAAGTAGTAAACAGACTTATCCCTGAAAAGATTGTAGAAGAAATTCCACCAAAAAGATTTAAAAAGCCCGTGCGCACACCCAAAGGTATCAGTGTACATGGTGCAGGAGATATTATGGTTCATCTTTCAAGATGTTGCAATCCCCTACCTGGAGACAGAATAATTGGCTTTGTGACAAGGGGAAGAGGAATTACTATACATACGGATGACTGCCAGAATCTAAGGGCACTTGCTCTGGATAAGGACCGTCTTATTGATGTTAAGTGGGAAAAGGGCAAAGAAATAACACACCCCGTGAGAATCTCTGTCTATACAATTGATAAACCGGGACTTCTTGCAAATGTCTCATCTGCTGTCACATCTGCAGAGGCAAACATCAGCCATGCCTCAGCAAGCACAACGCCTGATAAGAAGGCATACCTTAATTTCACGGTGGAGGTAAGAGATCTTAGCCACCTTCAGAACATCATGAAAAAGGTTAGCCAGGTAGAAGGAGTAATCAGTGTAAGGAGAGTAAAGGCAGCATAAGGCACATCTCCTGGTCCAGCATCATTTCTTTGTAAGTTCTTCGGTCTTTTGTCCAGCATCATTCCTTTGTAAGTTCTTCGGTCTTTTCTTCTTCTTCATCCTCTTCTTCGTCATATTTAAGCATCGCAGAAAACCTATCAAGAAGTCTTTTCATTTCCTCCCTGAAATGTTTTCTGATACCTTTTAGATCTGTGATATCCTCATGTATCTTTATCGCCTTTGTTTGTGCCCGTTCAAGCATCTTTTCTGCCTTCATCTCTGCATCTTTTATAAGGATTTCTGCCTCTTTCTTAGCACTTTCTCTGAACTCCTGAACCATCTGCTGGGTTGTCACTAATGTCTTTTTCAGTGATTCCTCGCTCTCTTTGTATTCCTCAAGCCTCTGCTTAAGCCTCTCAACCTCCTCTCTGAGAGTGTTATTTTCTCTGATGAGATATTCAAACTCTTCTCTTACCGTCTCAAGAAACGAATCTACTTCCTCAACATCAAAACCCCTGAATTTCAATGGAAATTGCTTCTGCTGAATATCTAATGGTGTTATCTTCATTCTTCACCTCCCACTCATATAACCTAATTCCATTAACGATGAAATAAGAAAATACTTCAAAAACAGGATTATCAAAATAACAATTATCGGAGATATATCAATACCTATTCCACCAAACGGAATAATCCTCCTGACCCTTCTCAATACAGGTTCTGTTATACCATAAAGAAATCTCACAATTGGATTGTATGGGTCAGGATTGACCCATGAGATAAGTGCGGCAATGATTATTATCCACATATAGATACTCAAGACAATATCCAGTATCTTTGCCACAGCTACAATCAGATTAGATAATATAAACATCGTACCCCTCCTTATCCCTTATTCTTTCATTTTTCCAAGTTCTCTGGACCTTTTCGTTGCAGCTTCTATGGCACTAATTACTATCTCTTTAAATCCCTCGTCCTCAAAAACCTTCAATCCCGCTACTGTCGTTCCACCCGGAGATGTTACCATCTCTCTCAATTTGGATGGACTCATACCTGTATCAAGCAATCTTGCAGTACCAAGTGCTGTTTGCACAGCAAGGGCAAGGGCATCATCTCTTGTGAGTCCCATTTTTACACCACCCTCAACCATAGCCTCAATAAAAAGTGAAATAAATGCAGGACCACTTCCTGAAAGGGCAGTTACAGCATCCAGATATTTTTCAGGCATCACAAGAACCCTTCCTACCGACATAAAAATTTCTCTTACTATCGCTACCCTTTCTGAAAAACATTCACACAAGGACATAACTGACATCCCTTCTTGAACTATGGCAGGTGTATTTGGCATAACCCTAATGAGTCTTTTTGTTTTAAGCCTCGAAGAAATGTATGAAAAGGTAATACCTGCAGCTATTGATACAACTGTCTTTTCCTCCGTAACATCATCTGCTATTTCATCAAGAACTGTCTCCATATTCTGGGGCTTTACGGCAATGATTATTATATTGCAGGACGATGCCACATCCTTATTAGAAGGTGTTGTTTTTATCCCATAGGTCTGTTCAAGGTATTTTCTCCTTTCTTCCCTCGGCTCTGACACAAATATATCTTCACTTGCACCTAACACCTTGCCCCTTATCCCTTTTATTAGCGCCTCCGCCATATTCCCACCACCTATGAAACCTATCATAGTGCCTCCACCACTTCCTTTTTAAATATGGTGCTTTTATGTATAATTACTTCCATTGGAAAGTCTATTTTAAAATATTTTTGCCTATTTTTAAATTTTTGAATCCTTTTTCTTTTTTCATTTGACATCCTACAAATTATTTTGTATAGTGTTATTGAGCGGTAAGACCGCTGTGGGTTGTCTATAGTGTCTCTTCCGGAGGTTAACCACAGCCATAGCGTAACAAGCCCACAGGGCACGCTCTTTAAATGCATTAAAGATTTTTGCTCATCTACCAATCGTGGTAGAAGGAGCTCGGGGGCCGCCTGAACAGGCGGTCGCTGTTTTTTAGATTCTGTTTTCATATTTCCTTCTCAAATCTCTTTGTTTCCATAACTCCACATAAAATGCGGTAACCCAGTAGAAGACATTCTTCTTTCTTTGCAAAATAATAGCATAATTATAGCCTTCAAGCCATATATACGTTCTCAAGCCTTTATCCGCTGTTCCTTCTCTATACTGCCAGACTTTTATTTCGGCTCTTTCAGAACTCTCCATCAAAGGCTTTGCCCAAGGAAGCCGCTTAGCTCTTGGATAATCAATAATCCGTTCACCAGTATTATTATCGAACTGGCTCACTACATGCCAAAACCCTTCTTCTTTACCCAATCCGTCGGCTTTAACCGTGCCGTCATAGATTACCTTAATACCACGATGGTATGTCTGTGATTCTTTAAAATCTCGTATGAAAACAGCATACAAGCGTGAGAGAACGGTGTCCCAATTACCATCGAGATTAAGCATTGGTGGCAGAAATGATGGCACATCACTCATTAATAGACCTCCGATGGGGTAAAAATAAACAGGTTGAACTTATCAACCCAAGGAGGACTTGTACGGTTCAAACTTTGACCGACACTATTCATTATGATTTGTACTACACTCTTCTTCGCTATATTGACCGAGAAATTACGATTGTAATAGCTTATTGCTCCAATAAATAAATCTGCCAACTGAAGTATCTCGGATTCATGGGAATGGATATTCTGAATATTGCTAATCATCTGTCGAGTAAAATCATAAACATTATTGCACAAAATATCTTTCAGATTAGCTAGTTTCTGTGCACTTCGCGTATCTTTGATGTCCAGATATATATTATATCGGCGCTCTGGTTTTAAAATATTGCGCAGCATATAAAAATACATTTTGTAATAGAATGAATCATGACTTCCCTGATTGAAATAATCATGATTTAACTTTGATTTATCATCTACCACAAGACATCTGAAGTTTAAAGATGGTGTTTTGAAAAAGTAATCAACAATTTCAAGAAAGAAATCCTGTCGAGATTTGGAGACTCTTACCCATTTAAGTTCTCCACAGGCTTTGTGCCTGTTCTTAATTTCACGTATCTGATCTGAAATTCTTTTTACATCTTCTTTCGGACACCACATTCCACCTATTACCATAATCGGCTGTTTATCATGTTCAAGATGACAGCTTTCATCACAATAAATATTGTATACACTCATGAATTCATTCTCCCTTTCGAGGTTCTTTTTACACACTCCCTGTCTTCTCAAGCCTCTGCCTGATAAGCAGATCCCTCATTTCACTCCGAACCCTCGCCCTGAGCCTGTCGAAGGGGCCTAACTCCGAACTATTCCCTTTATCAGAGCCTCTGCCATATTGCCACCGCCTATAAAACCGATCATGATGCCTCTTTCTTCAATAATTTATGAGTACCTTTCTATCATTTTTTCAACCTCTTTTTTGGCTTGCTCAATTAAATTCCTGCTTTCTGTGCGAAGATGATTTGACATTTCCACAAGTTTTGCAATTTCTTTCTGTATTGCTGACTCTGGAAGATAGACAAGAACCTGTTTCAAGTCTTCAAGAGATATGGCAGGTATAGCAGCTCCAGTTAGTTCTCTTTTAACCTGCTCTAAAAAGAAAGGAGATTTAAGGTAAAAGAGGAGATAAAGAGGCTCTGTGTCTTCTTTCGGCTGTAATGGAACCAAACCATTTGTGCAGATGAAACCATCTTCCTTTGCTGTCACAAAACATGAGGCATGCCTCTTTGTGCCAGTAGAATTTCCAGAAGTAGCAGTTAGGATATAACCTTCTCTGATTTCATAAGTAGCCCTGCTTGGAGCTTGATATGCGGGCATCTCTGTATAAGATACAATCTGGCTTGATTCAGGGTCTACATCGGCAATGGCAACATATTTGATTGTCTTATCAGGTGTCTTTCTGAAATCAGCCCTTTTAGTAATGACTTTAACAGCTTCGGATAAGGATTTTGCATCCTTTAAAAGAAGGACTTCTTTTATCTTCTCATATCTCGGCTTGAAATATTCGGGGTCAAAACGTCTTTCAAGGTGAGAAAAACTTGCCTCAAATGCCTTATCATGATTTAATTCGAGTTCCCTCCAACCAAGCTCCTTCTCTAATATCTCCTCTGCCTCCTGAAGTTTCCTTTGTGCCTCTTTCCGCTTCTCATGAGCAGTTCTTACAAGGGACTCTATATGGGATTGGAAGGAGGAAGAGGTGAGGGGAATCTTAATTGATTTAATCATCGGTATATTGAGATTAGGTTGTGCAGCACCTCTTGATAATCTTTCTGTCTGTATCCTCCCGAATTTTGATTTTAAAAATGCGTATAAATATTCAGGGGATATCCTTTTGTTATCAACCCTCAGTAATATCGTATAAGAACCAAAAGTTGCACCAACGAATTCAGTTGTTATCAACCCAACGTCGCCAACACCAGCTCCACTCCTAACAATCAAAACATCCCCTTCTTTAAGAAGATAATTTTTAACTTCATCACTTACACTTTCTGCAAGGTTTAATATCTCGTCCTCTATCCCGTATTCCTTCAGGTTTAAAGCCCTTAAAAAGGGGATTCCTTTTGCTTGATAGTTCGGCTCTGCATAAATACCGTATTTTATCTGCTTTAACACATCTCCAAGTGTGGTTGCTGAACTTGAC
>JBFLZU010000064.1 GCA_040756155.1 Nitrospirota bacterium
TGACCCTATTTCTTCACTATTTACCATTCATATCAAAGTATTATACTATAATTTTATTTTTTAGAATCAATTTTGTGTTAAAATAATAAATATGGAAAGATCAACTTTAAGAGATATCCCATCTGTTGACGAGATATTAAAAACAGAGACATCAAAAAGACTTCTTGAATTACACCCGAGAATGATAGTAAAAGGGGTAATAAGGAATATCCTTAATGAGAAAAGGAAATCACTGCTCGATGATCCCCACGCTGAGATTGATCTTTCAATTAACACCCTGCTCTCAGAGATAAAAGAAAGGATTCAAGAAGAGGATAGGGGTAATCTCCGTACTGTTATAAACGCTACTGGTATCATAATACATACCAACTTAGGACGGGCGATCCTGAGTGACTCAGCAATCAAAAATGCCATGAGCATTGCTGGTTCATATTCCAACCTTGAGTATGAGCTTAATACAGGCAAGAGGGGAAAGAGATATATTCATCTTGATGGTATCCTCAGAGAAATCACAGGTGCAGAGGCATCAATCGTAGTGAATAATAATGCGGCTGCAGTTCTTCTTGTTCTTAATACACTTGCAAAGGACAGAGAGGTGATAGTCTCAAGGGGAGAACTTATTGAGATAGGAGGCTCTTTCAGGATACCAGAGGTCATGGAAAGAAGTGGTGCTATACTAAAAGAGATAGGGACAACGAATAAGACACACCTGAAGGATTATGAAAGTGCCATAACAGAGAAGACTGCACTACTTCTAAAGGTACATCCAAGTAACTACAGGATACTCGGTTTTACAGAAGAAGTGGTTCTTGAAGAGATTGTAAACATAGGGAGAAGATACTCTATTCCTGTGATGAATGACCTCGGCAGTGGTTGCCTCGTAGACCTAAAAAGATACGGTATATCTGGAGAGCCTGCTGTTAAAGAGGTACTAAAGACAGGGGTTGATATCGTTACCTTCAGTGGAGATAAACTCCTCGGGGGTCCACAGGCAGGTATAATTCTCGGTAAAGAAGGATATATAAGCAGGATACAGGCAAATCCATTAACAAGGGCAGTAAGGATAGATAAACTAACACTCGCGGCAATGGAGGCAACACTACGGGAATACCTGGATATGGAAAAGGTCGCCGAGACCAATCCAACCCTGAGGATGCTCCTTCAGCCTTTAGAGACAATAAGAAAACGGGCAAGAAAGATAAAGAGGTTATTGAACAGCATACCTAATAGTAGTATCTTTATCGAAATAACTGATGAATATTCTCAGGCCGGTGGTGGTTCGCTACCACTCATAAATCTTTCCACATCTGTGGTTTCAATCAGACCTCAAACAGGCTCAATGCTGACAGTAGAGTCCTTAGAAGAACGCCTACGGAAAGGAGTGATTCCTGTTATTGCAAGGATAAAAGATGGACGACTTCTGCTCGATGCAAGGACAATAAGGGATAACGAGATACATATCCTCGCTGAGATGGTAAAGGATGCAATACATACTTATAGTTGAAGATGAAATAAAGATTGCAAGGATTGTTAAGGCATATCTGGAGTCAGATGGATACAAGGTAATCCTTGCAGACACAGGTAAAAAGGCTGTTGAAGTTATCGAAAAAGAATTGCCGCTTCTCGTAATATTAGACCTTATGCTCCCTGATATAAGTGGTGAAGAAGTCTGCCAGTACATCAAAGAACTTGGAGACATCCCAGTAATAATGCTTACTGCTAAGACCTCCGAAGAGGAAAAGGTTGTTGGCTTCAGGCTCGGTGCAGATGATTATGTAACCAAGCCATTCTCTCCGAGGGAACTTGTTGCAAGGGTGAGGGCTGTATTGAAGCGAACATATAGAAAAGAAAAGGTATTTACAGAACCAATGAGTTTCAATAATGGAAGACTTGTAATAGATGCTATGAGACATGAATTAAAGAAAGATGGTATATCTATTAAGGTAACACCCACCGAGTTTAAAATACTGCTTCTGCTTGCTAAGGCGCCGGGAAGGGTCTTTAACAGGACAGAATTAATCGAACAGGCACTCGGCTATCAGTTTGAGGGATATGACAGAAGCATAGACGCCCACATTAAAAATCTCAGACAGAAAATCGAAGATGATCCAAAGAATCCCACTCATATTCAAACAGTCTATGGAGTAGGATACAGATTTGATGGCAAGATGGATAAATAAGATTTCTGGGAGACCATCTTTATGGGTAAAATCCCTTCTACTTTTTTTATCGGTTGTTGCTGTTTCGTTATCTGCCACACTAATACTTAAGCACCTTATAATAAAGGACTTCAGGGAATATTTAGAGGGTGAACTCGAAGACAGGATATACTGGGTAATGGCAAATATTGAAGGGACATATGAAAGATACAATGGTTGGAAACCCGAGGCTATAGCAGAGAATACCGTGTGGGCATTTATGATGGGATTCGAAACAGAAATCAAGGATACAGATGGAAATACTGTAATGGATACACGCAAGGCATCAGAATTTCTTTCTCCGATTATGAAACGAAGGGTGGCAAGTTTTGGCTTATTTAAAAACAAGGAAATCTACAGCGATCCAAGAACCTATCCACTCTTCTTGAGGGGGAAAGAGATAGGTGAAATTTCAATAAGGGTGAGGCAGCAACCCAAGGAAAAGATATTTCAGAAAAGAGCAGATACCTTTCTTGCTGTTTCATTGGTAATAATAGGAATATTCTCTATTGTACTTAGTGTGTTCTCCTCGAGATCTCTATCAATGCCTATAAAAAAATTAACAAATGCTGCAAGGGCAATAAGCAAAGGTGATTTAGAAAAAAGGGTTGAGGTAAAAAGCAGAGACGAAGTCGGAGAGCTTGCATCTGCCTTTAACCATATGGCGCAGGCACTACACACACAAGAACTATTAAGAAGAAAACTTACATCGAATATCGCACACGAGATCAGGACACCATTGAGCACCATTAGAGCCGAACTTGAAGGAATGCTTGATGGCATCATCCCCACAGATAGAGATAATCTTGCATCTATAAACGAAGAGATAGAAAGGTTGAAGAGGATACTTAATGGGATAGATGATCTCTCAGCAGCAGAGGCAAGCAGGGTATCGCTCAATAAAAGACATCTGGATATGAATGAATTGGTCTCCAGTACAGTAGATAGGATGTCACGATTGTTCTCAGAAAAAGGCGTTGCGATAGAATTTATACCAGCGGGGAAAATATACCTCTCCGCTGATCCCGATAGACTCTGCCAGATAATTATTAATCTCCTTAAGAATGCATTGAATGCTACCGAAAGAGGAGGAAAGGTCACTGTAATGACAGGTTATTTAAATAAAAACGCATTTGTATCCATAGAGGATACAGGGCATGGTATAAAGAATGAGGATAAGCCATTTATATTCGAGAGGTTTTACAAGGGAAAAGTAGGTGGTCTCGGCATAGGACTTACCATAGCAAAGGAGCTTGCCGAGGCACATGGAGGAAGAATAGAAGTAGAAAGTGAGCCTGCAAAAGGTAGCAAATTTATTGTTATAATACCCTTCACCACTTATTCATAATTTTCTCACTTGCTATGTTATAGCCAGGTTAAAGGAGAGAATGTGGCATTGAAGAAGACAATTTTAACATTAATAACGCTGGTCTTAGCCCTTTCCTTGTATGGAGATGTCTATGCAGAGGAAGAATATTACAAATCTGAGAAAGTAAAATCTCCAGATAATACTTACTCTCCACCATATGGGGGTTACTGTCCAGGTCACAGATGGGGCTGGTATGGTGCCTATAGACAGGTAAAGACTACCGAAGAGGCGAGAAGTATCCTGATGGAATACTGTGCCTCTGCCACAAACGTCAAGGTAGGTAGAATTATTGAAAGAAAAAGATTCTTTGAGGCAGAAATCTATGGCAAAGATAACTCTCTTGTAGACAGAGTCCTTATCGATAAAAAGACAGGACGGATAAGGTCAATGTATTAACCAGACATCTTAGGAAGCAGTAAATCTCTAGGGGCAATAGAATAAAAAATCAGATATTTTCAAGATACCTTTTCAAGACGCTCTGCTACCCAGACCTTGATGATAGATTGTCGAGGCACACCCAAACGCCTTGCTTCTTTATCCAACAAGTGAATCATCCATATAGGCAAATCTACATTTACTCTTTTCTGTTCTTGCTTAGGTTTTCTGGCTTTTGATACATCAAGATATTTGGAAATATCTTTACCTTCATCAAATCTCTTGTCAAATTCCTTAGCTTTCATAGATTTCAACCTCCTCTTTTCTGGATCGTCGTACTGAAATAATCCTTATCTTTTCACCCCGATAAGTAATTACTCCCGACCAATGCTTTCCTGAAATCTTCCCGATTACCACAAATCTTGGTTCATCGCTGGTTTTTACAGGAATCTCAATTAAATCAGGATCATCCCACAACGCCTGCGCTTCGTAAAAGTCGATTCCATGTTTTTTCTTATTGTCAACGCTTTTCTTGGGGTCAAATTCAAACTCCATATATAATAATTATACCTTAATTATACCTCTTGTCAACCAAAAATATTCTCTTTTGATTCTAACGCCTGCAGTTAGCGGGGTATAGTGAGGCTGGCTAACAAGTTGGCACGTTAAAGATGCCGTTGGAGTGATTGGCACACCCTGTCATGATAACTATTGTGACCCGATGAATCGGGACGAATGGATGAGTTGACTGTTTTATGAATAGTTATAGAATGAGTTATCTATTTCCCCTTGACAGGAGTCACATTTTCATGGATGATTTGTTCTCCATTCATTTATGCAATTTCTTTTTCAATTTCCTGGTAAGAGAGTTCTTTTATTGCCGCTTGCTCTTTAGCATGCTCAATTGTCATACTTACCAATTTGCCGTCCTTATCCAAGTCAATGTAAATATTTTCATTTATTTCTTTTGTTTCAGACACTTGGGGGTCGTCCTCTGGAGCGTTTAGTTAGCCCTGTTCACCACCTCCGTCGTCCACCGAAGGATCTCGTCCCGTGACGTGGAAGGCGCGTCTAAATGAGTCGAATCTGGCTCGTACAGTTTCGTCAGCGGATGAGCGGGAAGGGAGCTGAAAATCAGCTGTTTGGCTTTTAGCAGGATCGGGTAATCCCCCTTCGGCGCGACATACAAGACCGGAATTTTCGGATTCATAGCTTTCACCACCCTAATGAGGCTCATAGCGCCATCGGGATCGAACCAACTGAGGTAAGCAACGGGGGTCGTGGTCACGGGATAAGTGCCCCTGGCGCCCTCGTAGTCGGTAAACCTCGTCTTCTCGTTTGCCTTCCCCTCGGTCACAAGGCTGCGTGCGAGCTCTACCGACTCACCAAGTTTTTCTCGGTAGATGGGAGTGCTTACGCTGCCGCCCGGCGCAATCGCGATAACACCATCAACCAAGTGCTTGCCGGCGTAATAGAGCGCGAACAGCGCTCCGAGACTGTGCCCGACAACAAACAGCTTCTTCGCCCCTCGGCTTCGCAGCGTGTCAAGCGCGGATTGGACTTCCTTTGTTGCAGCGTCGACATTCACGTCGTATTCGCGTCTCCCAGACCAAGGCATCTCAAGATTGGCCACAAGATAGCCTTTTTCTTCAAGTGATGACGCGAGGTCCGAGACGTACTTCGTAGACGAGCCTCCCTTGCCATGCATGATCACTATGCCAATGCCTGGTGATGGTGATTGCGCTGCTGGTGCAGGAGTTATGGTCGCCAAACCGACGGCTAAGGCCAGGGTAGTCCACATGCGCAAAGTTTGAATCATGCGCGGTCTCCTTCTTGAGGGCTAACGATTGAAATCAGTGGCGGGCAATTGCCCGTCCGCTGGATTTTCTTGATACTCATTAAGGCCTCCTTTAGCATACCGCAAAGCGGTATAATTAACAACCAAAAAATCTAACAAGGAGGCCTGTATGAAATTTTACACCAAACAACACAAATATTACTGTGGAATAGACCT
>JBFLZU010000065.1 GCA_040756155.1 Nitrospirota bacterium
AAGAAGGGGGTGAAATTATTTTGTGATAATTATGGACAAAGCTTCAGGACGAGTTTTATAATTTAACCTGGAAAAAGTGGGGAATAAATCTGATACCGGGGTGGGGAATAAAGCTGATACTTGACAATAAGTAGTAAGGAGAAATTATGCCCAGTTTCACTATCGAGCATGCCCTGTGGGCACTTCTGTTAGGGGGTCTAAGCGCTGTATCACTGCCAATGGGAGCGATGCTTGGAGTACTCTGGAAACCCAAAGCATGGGTGACAGCAGCCCTGACAGCCTTTGGCGCAGGAGCCCTTCTGGCAGCCTTGAGTGTGGAATTGGTAGCCCCTACTGCACTGGCTGTGATGGGACAGGGAGCGAGTGGTTCCAATGTTGAAGTCCACGGGGGTAGTGCACTGGTTGCCCTGTTTGCCTTGCTGGTCGGGAGTATTGTCGGAGGTATCCTATTTATTGTACTGGATCAACTCCTGAATGCAAAAGGTGGATACCTGCGCAAAACGGCTACTACTATCACTTACCTCAGCCAACGCCGGAAGCGACGAACCGAACGGATGCTACACCGACTGGGCCAAATTGAGTTCTTTCGGAACATCCCACCCGAACATGTGCAGATGTTGGTGGAATATTTGCGACCCGTAACTTTTGAGGCGGGTGAGAGACTATTCAGACAAGGAGATCGGGGAGATCGGATGTACTTTCTTGAGCAAGGCAAAATTACGCTGTTGCTGGACGGTAAAGAGTTTAAAGCCTTAGGCACCGGTGATATCTTAGGCGAGATCGCCCTGCTGACAGGAGCGCCACGGACGGCAGAGGCGGTAGCCCATAGTCACACCGTCGCCTTTGTTCTACTTAAGGAAGACTTCGACAGGATCCGTAAGACATTACCAGAACTCGAGGAAGCAACCACGCGACTGGCAAGTCAGCGTCTCGACGAACTGCGACATCACCAAGAAGTCGCTGCCCATGCCGCCGCTGATTGGGCAGAGAAGGCATCCAACGCTCTGCGCCAGAGCACCTCTCTGCCAACTCCCCATGAGATAAGACTCGCCGCAAGCGAGCACAAAGGTGCCCCGTTAGCGATCTGGTTGGGCAGCTTGCTAGACGGCGCCGCTGAGAGCTTCGTCATCGGTGCTGGTTTTCTGGCGATATTAACCGCTAAGATGGCTCACGGCATGCCGAGTTTCGTGGAGGTTATTCCCTATATGCTTATTGTCGGCGTGTTTCTGTCGAATTTTCCTGAGGCGATGTCGAGCAGTATAGGTATGAAGAATCAGGACTGGAAGGCGCCAAAGATTCTTGCATTGTGGGTATCGTTGATGGTAATGGCAGCCTTAGGCTCGGTTGTGGGCTACTCCGTCGGTGCCGAAGTAGGTCACATTGTTATAGCGGGCATCGAGGGAGTCGCTGCAGGTGCCATGCTGACGATGATCGCACAGACAATGATTCCCGAAGCAGTGCATCTGGGTGGTCCCAACATCGTTGGTTTGAGCACGCTGGCTGGATTCCTCTCGGCGGTAGCCTTCAAGATTCTTGAGTCTTAACGATCAGAGAGTATCTTTGTGATTACCAATAGCAAAAGAGCCGATTTTCTGAGTACTGCTATTAAAGCAGCAAAAGTTGCAGGCAATATCATTCTAAGTAATCTCGGTAAGATTTCGAAAAATGACATTGGTTTAAAGCAAGCATCAGACTTCGTTACACGTATTGATAAGGAATCGGAATATGCTATCATAAGGATAATTAAAGAAAAGTTTCCTGATCACTATTTCCTCGCAGAAGAATCCAGCAGGGATACTGACACAGGTACATACCTGTGGATAATTGATCCACTTGACGGCACCACAAATTATATCCATGGATTCCCAGTCTTTGCTGTTTCTGTGGCACTTCAACATAAAGATGAAATAATCACTGGGGTTATTTTCGATCCCTTGAAGAATGAACTCTTTACTGCTGAGAAAGGGAAAGGGGCATTCTTAAATGGACAACCGATAAAGGTATCTGCTGTCACTGCTTTGCAAAATAGCCTCATTACAACAGGCTTCCCTTTTAGAAAGAAAAATCTAATTGATGAATACTTAAAGCTCTTCAAAAATATCCTCCATAAAGTGAGCGACCTGAGAAGGGCTGGTGCTGCTGCACTTGACCTCGCATATGTTGCCTGCGGAAGATGTGAGGCATTTTTTGAGCTTGGCCTCAGCCCCTGGGATGTGGCAGCAGGAAGCCTCATAATAAAAGAGGCAGGAGGGATCGTTACTGATTTTAGCGGAGGGACTGAGTATTTGTCTACAGGCAATATTGTCGCAGGAAACCCAGTAATTCATAAAGAGATATTGAAGGAAGTAAAGGGTGTATTTTATCCTCTGTCTTTACATCATTAAAGAGGTTTTTGAATATATGATTCAGTACCTCAATCTCAGGCACATGAGAAAGGCAGGTGCGACAATACCACCTGAATTTGAGGGGAAGATAGATGAAGCATTGCTGAAAAAGACTCAGGAATATGAAGCAGACAAAACCCGCTTTGGCTTTGTTTCATCACTATTTGGTAATATTGTCACCATCGTATTTATCTTCGGTGGCCTGCTGAACATATACAATACATGGATAGCATCTTTGAACCTCTCCTTTATTATCTCAGGTTGGTTCTTTTTTATGTTCTTATTTTATGCTGGAGAAATCCTCTCAGTGCCTTTTAATCTCTACAATATCTTTAAGATAGAAAACAAGTATGGATTCAACACCATGACCTTCAGACTATGGATATCAGATTTTATAAAATCGCTTTTAATTTCTACTGTCATAATGTCTCTGATTATATTTGCAGGACTTTGGCTTATTCGATTGGACCCAAATCTCTGGTGGTTATGGGTATGGGGCTTTCTCTTTATTTTCAGCATTTTTATAATGTATATATCTCCTTATGTCGTTGAGCCTCTTTTTAATAAATTCACACCCATCGAAGATGAATCATTAAAAGAGAAAATTTTAAAATTAGTGGAAAAAGCCAATATTCACGCAGGCAGGATATTCCAGATGGATGCATCAAAGAGGAGCAGACATACTAATGCCTATTTCACTGGCGTCGGGAAAACAAAGAGAATAGTGCTTTATGATACCCTACTTGAAGGGATGAATCATAACGAGATACTCTCTGTTCTTGCACATGAGATAGGGCATTGGAAAAAGAAGCATTTATTGAAAGCCCTTGCTGCATTTGGGATGTTTTCACTTATTGTCCTTTATCTCACACACAGACTCATTCAAGGTGATTTTATTTTAACGCTTTTCAATATAAGCACAAACACTATTTTTGCAAAATTTATTATCCTTTCATTCCTTGTTAGTATTCTTTTATTGCCTTTGAAACCATTCGTGAATTTCTTTTTAAGAAGGCATGAAAGGCAGGCTGATAGGGCATCGTATGATCTCACAAAGGATGTAGAGAGCATGGTGAGTGCCTTTATAAAACTCTTAAAAGAAAACCTCTCAAATCTCTATCCACATCCACTCTATGTTACCTTATACTATTCACATCCTCCTATACTGGAGAGGATAAGGTATATCAAGGGATTTCAATAGGATTCTACGAAGGGGAGTTAAGAGGGGTCAGGTTGGGTTATTTCTTTCACCTACAAATATTAACTTTTTAGAAGATCTAAGAAGTAACAATTAAATAAAGGCTGGATTAAGGATTACCAAAACGCTGTCTGAGAGTTCGCACAAAAATAGCGTCTGCTTTTGCAGAAATCATCTCAAGTGGAGAATAGCCTCTCTTCCATGCGAAAAATAAGGTAAGAACGATGACAATTCCGGTAATCACTACATTTTGCCATGCATTGAGTTTCCATTGTCCTTCCCATACTAATTGAAAAGAATTTGAAAAGGGCCACAGGTAGGGGATAGGCCACTGATAATCATCAGGGCCACGAGAACCGGCTATATCTCCCAGCAGGTGGAGATGGAAGCTGATAAATACAAGGAACGTAGTAATCCACCTTCGTTTCGCGAGCATAAAACCTAAAAGTGTTACCAAGAAAGCAAACCCTATGTTATGAGTCAAGACGTGATGAAATTCCCCATACCATCGAAAAGGTTCACTCTTTCCCGCCAATAAATCGGCAACAATCACAAGACTATCTGCATCAGAGATAATACCTGCAACGGTTACAAGTGCCCTATCGCGCTTGTCTAACTTAGCCGTATTTGCAACAAGCCAACCTATAAAGAAATGCGTTACAGGGCTCATTACCTTACCTCAGAATTCACACCGAGTCTCCATCAATAAGCAATTTTTTGTTTTTCATAGTAGGACATCTTTCAGATCTTTCTTTTTAAATCGCCTCTTTAACTGATTTTAAAAGAATTTCATAATCCTTTTCACTTTTCACAAATACACCGAGATTTCCCAATCTGATATTCTTTAATCCAGCTTCTTTTGCTGCCTGATAAGCCTCAAGCATTTGATCTACATCTGGACTGGGAACATCTTTGAGCTTATATTCGCCAAAGAAGGCTAAAATGGTAAATGGAATCTCATTTATTTTTCCTTGCCATTATTTGCTTCAAACCTTCCAGGAATCAAGGTACCGCATTTCGGACATCTACCTTTTTCAACCTTATTCCTGATAATCTCAAAAATATACCTTTCTATCAACAACTCTCCGCATTCGTGGCAATATGTATTTTCCCACCTGTGGCCTGGAACATTGCCAAGATACACATACCATAGCCCTTCCTCTTTTCCGATCATCCGTGCCCTTTCAAGGTCTGAGATAGGTGTTGATGATAGATGACTGAGTTTGTGATGGGGATAAAACCTCGTTACATGCCATGGGGTCTCAGGACCGAGGCTAATTTTTATCCATGATGCAATATCCCGGAGTTCTGTCTTATTATCATTAAATCCTGGAGTAACATTTGTGACGCACTCTACATGCATTCCATATTCCTTCGCCTTTTTAGTTATTTCGAGGATTCCTTCAAACCCTTCTATATGACAGGTTCTAAGATATGTCCTGTCAGAAAATGCTTTTATATCAACCCTGTAAACATCAAGGAATGGTGCAATCGCCTCCAAAGCTTCTCCTGTAATAAATCCATTGGTCACATAATTTGTATAAAGTCCTTGAGCTCTGGCAAGCCTTGCACCATCAAGGGTATATTCGAACCATAGTGCTGGCTCATTGAATGTCCAGGAGATGCCAATACACCCTGTAGACTTTGCCTTTAAGACCAATTCTTCTGGAGGCAGATATTCTGTATACATCGTTCCTACTTTCCAGTGTGATATATCCCAGTTCTGGCAGCCGGGGCATCTGAAGTTACAGCCAACACTGCCAAGAGAAAGCCACCTTGAGCCAGGGTAGAAATGAAAGACAGGTTTTTTCTCGATGGGGTTTATTGATAAAGATGATACTTCTCCATATATCAGGCTATAGAGCATTTCGCCTTTATTCATCCTTGTATGACACCAGCCCTTTTTGCCTTCTGAGATAACACACCTTCTCTGGCAGGTAAGGCATATGACCTTTCCATCAGCAAGCCCTGTGTACAGATACGCCTCTTTTTCCATAAATTAATTTTAAACCTTAATCCGAACAGTTACAAATTTTTAATACAACATAAATTTGTTGCAAGCATATAAAATACCTCATATAATAATCGCCATCTGTTTGAGGATTGTAGCGTGATAATAGGTGTTCCAAAAGAGATAAAGAAAGAGGAATACAGGGTTGGAATTACACCCTTTGGTGTTGAAGAACTCAAAAGGGATGGTCATACAATCCTTATAGAGACTGGCGCTGGTGAAGGTAGTGGCTTTTCTGACGATGAATATTTGAAGGTAGATGCTGATATTGTTGACAGGGAAATTCTATTCAAAAAGGCAGAACTCATCGTCAAGGTAAAGGAGCCTTCCCCCTCTGAGTACGATTTGCTCAGAGAGAGGCAGGCAATCTTCACATACCTCCATCTGGCACCAAACCGTGAACTTACAGAACTACTCCTGAATAAAAAGGTGATTGCTCTCGGATATGAAACCCTCCAGAAAGATGGAACCCTTCCTTTACTTGCTCCGATGAGTGAGATTGCTGGCAGAATGGCACCCATCATGGGTTCATACTACCTTCAGAAGATTAATGGAGGCGAAGGGATTCTCTCTACAGGGGCAGGCGGAGTCAAACCTGCAAAGGCATTGATACTCGGTGCAGGTATTGTTGGCACCAATGCTGCCCGTGTCTGTATCGGGCTTGGAATGGATACTGTTGTAATAAATAGAGGGTCAGAAAGATTGCAGAAGATCGATGAAATATTTCTGGGAAGAGTAAAGACCTTACCCCTTACAGAACATAATATAAAGGAAGAGATAAGGGATGCAGATATTGTAATTGGAGCAGTTCTTGTCCCCGGTGGAAGAACCCCGATACTGATAAGCAGAGAGATGCTTAAGACCATGAAAAAAGGCACTGTAATAATAGATGTATCTGTGGATCAGGGTGGATGTGTGGAGACATCAAGACCCACCACACATGATAATCCTGTTTATGAGGTTGATGGCATAATTCATTATACAGTTGCAAATATGCCCGGTGCATATCCAAGGACATCAACCCTTGCACTGACTAATGCAACACTCACATATATCAAAACTATAGCTAACAAAGGCATCGAAAGAGCAATCAAGGAAGACCCCACCATCAAAAGCGCTCTTAACACTTACAGGGGTGAGGTTGTTCATAAGACACTGGCAGATTCAATGGGTATCGCTTATAAAAATATTGCTGAAATCTTAATGCTCCCCTGAAAGACTTGAAAATGCAAAGCGAGCGAATTCCCCGCAGCTTGCTGCGGGGTAAGCAAGCAAATATAAAATGAAATAATTCCTTACATTTCGAAGATCCCCTGCAGCTTGCTGGAGTCCCCTGCTGCAGGAGAGCTTCGATAAAGAGAATCTGTCATACCGAACTTGTGGGTTAACTTTTTAGAAGGTAATACCTACCTATCCGAGTCACCTCGAAAATTTGCTTGACAAAAGCCTTAATTTATGATTCAATTGAATCAGTTGAAGAATTAATGTTCAGGAGGTAGCTATGGCTAAGAATGCACCTTATGGAGATAATCACAGGCAAGGCGCAGTTAGAGACCGTTCACAAGTTCACAATCCACATAATGAGCGATGGATTAAGAGAGATATAGCCACAGGAAGATTTATTGATCAAAAAGCGGATAAAGAACCGTTTAAAGGGGTGAGGAAAGAAAAGTAAATATCTATCATACTGTTTTGTGCCCAATATTTTGGATACCGACTAAAGGGAGACGATATTTGGGCAAGCTGAATAAGGAGGTGATGCCCATGGTTAAAGGTTTTTCGTTATTGACGTGGCTTATAGGAAAATTTCTTGCCATAAAGTGGTTTGTCATCACAAGCATCGTATTTGAATTAGTCTCTAAAGTGTCGGGCAGAAGACAGTATATAGTATGGCAGGGATGAGAAAAATATTTCTATGAATGACTATTTAGATAAAAATGCTGTTGATGAATTTAGTGATATTTTATCGCATTGGATAGATGTTTATAAATGGCAGAATTGTTCTTATGTAGCTATCAAATCTCCAACAGGCCCCAAATTAGTATTTGGGCGCATCATATTAGAAACAAGCCTTTATAAGGATAGTATTACAGATTTTTATCTTGAAACACAAAGTATTATTGCTCAGCATGAAATATTAAGCGCAGAACCAAATAATATCGATAAACGACTGCTTGAAGCAAAAGAGGGTTTAGCAACATATTCCAAGCATGCGTTCAATTTAAAAAATAAATCAGGAGAGCTGCCAGACTTTACATGTTATCCAATCTATCATCCCGCTATTTCTTATGGCCCAAGACTTCCGAGTCTAATTATTCGAGAAAGAGAAAGACATGCTATTTTGACAATGAATTTACGATTGCTTGATTGGGAACTAAGATCTGCCGACCAGCCGTTTGATAGTATTGAAGATTTACTTGCCTATATGGGTTTCCCTGTGTTGTCGCAGATGGGAGATTTTGCCACATTGGAAATTGTTGCTCGAACTCCCACAAATATTTCTGATAAATCTATAATCAATAACAACAATTCAACAATAATTGTAAATGTATCTCAGGATTTAGATGCGACTAAAATAAAGGTTGGCTGTAAAGTTTTTAACAAAGATGGTATTAAGCGATTTTCTGTAAACGGTGAAAAAATAAGGTGGACTGACAATAAAGATTCTCTAATAGGAGAGTATAATCACACAGTTGAAGATGCTTCTTGGCTTCAAGCTTTTTTAAGCTATGAGGGCTTAGCTTTACATAGTTGGTATGTAAGTGATCCACAGAAGCAAACAAATCCTCGTTACTCGATTCATAATCTGTTTGATGAAAAACACGATATTCTTCAAAAGTTCTTATTGCAAGCTGGATATACTTCGGAGAATTTTGAAGATGGGGTTGCTTTACTACTTAACACGTTAGGTTTTTCTATTTTTCATTACGGTCAAATTCCAAAATTAAAAGATGGTCCGGATATTATTGCATTTACACCCATGGGGAATATTGCAGTTATTGAATGTACTATAGGGCTACTCGATAAAGAAGACAAATTAGCAAAACTAATTCAAAGAACAGTTCTTATTAAGGAAAAACTCAAAAGTGCAGGATTTGGACATTTTTCAATTCAACCAATAATTGTATCAAAACTTCCGAGGACTGAAGTTACTGGGCATCTTGAAGAGGCTGGTAAACATGGTATTGCTGTCGTATGTAAGGAGGAGTTAAACGAACTTCTTAACCGCATTACTTCCTGTCCTGATCCAGAAGGACTTTTCCAAGAAGCATCACGGTTGATACCTAAAAGTGAACAACTTTCATTGCCCGATATAAATAATAGAACATGAAACCTAAAACTACAATAATCATCGGCAACGAAGGATAACTTATGAGAACAGCAGTATCAACTATAATTGAACACAGAACTGATAACTCAACAATTGAACGTGACCGCTTAGAAGCAAAATATTCCAGATATTTTGAAAACCGTCTGGATTACAGACAACTTGTAACCTACGTCCCTAATAAGAAACTGCCTGTATATAACTGGTTTAAATACAAGGAAGGATTTTCGAGACAGCTTGTTTATAGCATCTTAAAAGAATGGAAGATAAGCAAGAAAGATATTGTCTTTGACCCTTTTGCAGGCTGTGGAACCACACTTCTTGCTTGCAAGGAATTCGGATACAAGGCAGTTGGACTCGATATTTTACCAGTAGCAATTTTTGTTGCAAGAGTTAAGCTACAGGACTGGCCTAACCTTAAGGTTTTAGAAAAAGCTATTCAAATACTCATGAAAGAGAAATTTCATAAGCCTAAACTTTCTTTCCCTGAAGCTTCTATTATTGATAAGGCATTTCCGAAACATACACAAGAAGAAATTCTCTTTTATAAGGAACGTATTCTTCAATTTAAAAAGCCAGTTCAGGACTTTTTAATGCTCGGCCTCCTCAGTATTCTTGAAAATGTAAGCTATACGTCTAAAGACGGTCAGTTTCTTAGAATAGTTGATAAGCACATCCCTTCTGTGAAAGAAGCTCTCGGAAGACAACTTACAAATATGATTGAAGACCTACGCATACAACAGAGTGCACTCTTTAAAGATGGAAATGCAAAGGTTGAAATTATAGAAGGAGATGCAAGGGAACCTGATCTTCCAAAAAAATATTGGGGGAAGATAGGAGCAGTTATTACATCTCCACCTTATTTGAATAGATATGACTATTCCAGAACCTATGCGCTTGAACTCTGCACTTTAAATTCGAGTAACCTCAGCGAAATCAGACATAGTTTATTAAGGTCTCATATTGAGTCAAAAATACATAATGGCAAAGAGCTTTCCATTTCAGCTATAGATGAAATATTAAAAAATCTCAATGAAAAAGATTTGAATAATGATAGAATTCCAATAATGATAAAAGGATATTTTGAGGATATGAACCTTGTTATAAAACAACTCTCACGTTATCTCAAACCAGGAGGCATTGTAGCCCTCGTTGTAGCAAATGCACGATTCGAAGGAGAAATGGTTCCTACAGATTTGATTCTATCTGAACTTGCCGAATTGAACGGTCTCAAAACTGAAAGAATATGGATAACACGCTATAAAGGCAATAGTTCACAGCAGATGGCCCGTTACGGGAAGCTTCCTGTGAGAGAAACCATAGTTTTCTGGAGGAAGTCTCTATGAAAAGAATAGAATCGAGTCTCAATGAAGCACTTATAAAGTCATACGTTGCAAGAGCAAAGCTTTTTTATTCAGTTTTGAAAAGTAAAGATATCGAGAAACTATTTGCACAAGTTGAAAAATGTTCAATAAAGGGCATTCCGTGGGATATCGAAAAATTAGGTATTTCTAAAGAGGCGTTCATCGTTACTAAAAAGGCTTCCATCCCGCCTCATATGATTTTTTGCCATCCAGAGATTTTAAATAAATGTCCAAATCTTGTTGAATATTATAGAAGTTTAACTGCCTTATCACAGAAAGGCCTCAGTCAAATTCTATCTGGCAAATTACCAAAAGCTCGCAAAGGAGATAATAAAGAACGTTTTCGATTAATTTCTGCGACTTTAAACAAAGTTATTTCAAGTGTCATTATTGATACCGAAGGTTTCTCTTTCTCCCTTGCAAAGGATGCATTAATCGCAGAAATAGGCTCAGAGATACAAGGCACTTGGGTAAATATTATTGGGCAGGGAGCAGCAAAGGCTGTTGAAGAAATAATACAAGAATATGCTCAAGAGAAGGAGTTCATTTCATCAACTGAGAAAAAAGATATAACCATAAAGGGTAAAAAACAGAAACAAATACATCTTATTTTGAAGAATAATTGGCGCATTATTTTCTCAAGCGAACCCGACATTGCAATCAGAGATAATAAGGATAAGTTAAAGGTCGCTATCGAAATCAAAGGCAGTATGGATAAAGCTGGCGCACAGACACGCTTAGGCGAGGCCAAGAAATCATTTGCAAAAGGCAAATCTGAAAATGCGCATTGCTTAACTATTTATTTAGCAAGTTGCTTTACCGAAGCTGTTTTATCCCAATTAAAAACAGATCGAGAAATTGATACGTATTTCAATTTGATTGACATCATTGCCGATGAAAAGAAAAAACAAGAGTTTTTAGAAGAATTGTTTCATTATCAGATAAGGATAGAGTGAGTCAAGATTTATGGAGGTTAGGCGATGAAAAGTAAAAAACTTATTAAGAAGAAAAAGAAAGAAATGACAGAAACGAATGTGCGTATTAAGTACTTCGCAATTGTTACCAACAGGCCCGAAGAATTTATCGAGAAGCTCGAAAAACTATGCAGTGATTTCGCTGTTGAGAATGACTATTTTAAAAATTTCAGTTTTGAAGGATAACTTAAAATTATGAGATCTAACACCACCATAATCATCGGCGATAGTCGGAGGATGAAGGAGATAAAGGATGAATCTGTTCACCTCATCATCACATCTCCCCCTTACTGGCAATTAAAGGACTATGGAAATGGGAGCCAGATAGGGTTTAATGACAGTTATGAGGACTATATTAACAATCTCAATCTTGTCTGGACTGAATGCTACAGAGTCCTACACAAAGGCTGTCGTTTGTGCGTGAATATTGGCGATCAGTTTGCACGGTCCGTGTATTATGGCCGATATAAGATCATTCCTATAAGAGAAGAAATAATTAAGTTTTGCGAGACTATTGGGTTTGATTACATGGGAGCTATTATCTGGCAGAAGGTTACCACATGCAATACGACAGGTGGAGCCACAATTATGGGTTCTTTCCCTTATCCCCGGAATGGTATCATTAAGCTCGACTATGAATTCATTTTAATTTTCAAGAAGCTCGGTGATCCTCCGAAGGTCAGCAGAGAAGTAAAAGAAAAATCAAAGCTCACTATTGAGGAATGGAACGAATATTTCTCCGGGCACTGGAATTTCCCTGGGGAAAAGCAAGACAAACACCTTGCTATGTTTCCAGAAGAATTGCCAAGGAGATTGATAAAAATGTTCAGTTTTGTCGGAGATACAGTTCTTGACCCATTCCTTGGAAGCGGTACAACCTGTCTTGCTGCAAAGAATCTCGGTAGAGACTCCATCGGATATGAGATTAGTAAAGATTTTTTGCCAATAATAAAGACAAAATTAAAGAACTCTGATATAGAAATAATTCACCAAGAAAAACTTAAAATAAATTTTAAGGATGAGACCAAAAAACTTCCCTATGTCTTTAAAGACCCTGTCAGGTTCGATAAAAAAATCGATCCCAAAAAATTAAGATTCGGCTCAAAGATAGATAATAATTCAGCCCATCATAGAGAAACATACTATTCAGTTAAAGAAATAATAAGTCCTGAGATATTGGTTCTGGATAATGATTTGAAAGTCAGATTGCTCGGAATTAAAGGAAAAAAAGAGATAAATGGACAGGTGCTTCAATTTCTAAAGGTGAAGGTAAAGGGACAGAAGGTATTTCTTAAATTCGATACCATAAAATATGACGACGAGGGTAATCTATTATGCTATCTTTACCTTAAAAATAAAACCTTTATAAATGCACATCTTATTAAAAATAAACTGGCCCAGGTAGATTCTTCTCTGAACTTTAAATACAAAAATAAATTTCTTTCCATGCAAAAATAAAAAGAGGAAAGTCTTTAGGTGAAGATAAAGCTTACAAATGAAGAAATCAGAAAATCCTTAGAGATTCCATCGACTTCATTTCCAAAATATGTCTCACAGATAATCAATCTCGCTAACCAGAATGCACAGGGGACAAGACCAAGAGTTGTTGGTCAACTTACTGATTTAATACAAAAGTTTTCTGGCAGAACCCTGGATGAATGGGAACAGTGGTATTTGCAAAGGTATCCTAATGCTATAAAGACCGCTAATGAAAAAATTCTGGGAATGGTTGAGAACCTCAAAGAGACGACACAAAAAATTAATTACGATATGGTCAATGAATGGGTAAGGGACCTTGTTATTGTACAAACATTTATTGGACTTCAATTTCAAGAGGCAATTATAAAGAAAGGTGCTGAGATTAAAGGTGTTGATTATAGGCTGGCAGAAAAAACTGATGAATCAAAAGGAATTGATGGATATATTGGAAACATTCCTGTCTCAATAAAGCCAGAGACTTACAAGATTAAAAAGTCTTTAAGAGAAGACATAACTGTTAAGCTTATTTATTACAAAAAGATTAAGAATGGTATTGAAGTGGATTATAGCGAGATCATTGATTAACTATATATTGGAGGATTGCTATGTGTGAGAAAAATGTAATAATCCCTAACGGCAAAAAGCTTTATCTCGCAACCTTTGAGTTCATCAGCGGTGAATATGGACAAATCTTTGAAAAGGTATTTTATGCAAAGGACGAAGAAAATTTAAAAGATAAGATTCATAGATACTTTATTGACTATGATGGCATTAGAAATACTTCGGAGATAGATGGAAATGTTTATTATTATTGGCATGGTGAAATTGCGGTTAAACAGGATGGCTGGGAGAAAATCACGAGCTTTAAGCAACTTGTTAATAAACTTATTTGATGATTAAAAGATTAGTCTCGTTCAACATGATGGAGAATAAACGATGAGTAAGAAAATCTGTTACTAAAAATTCTGATATCATTACTTACCAACTACCTCAGCCATAGACGAAAAGGTTGACTCTTTTCGGGGTAACACTACGGATAATGGAGCAAAAACAGCTGGTTTGGAATCAACAAAGGAAGGGTAGAGTTGTCAATCTAACTTTTCTATAAAAGCCCTGGTAGCTTTTATGGCATCTTTAACTATATTAACATCATATAGCAATCCTCGATAATATCCTGCTATATGGAGTAAATCATAAAGTTTTTCAAACTCTCTCAAGAGTTTTCCATCATGAACAGCTATATACTTCTGCAATGCCCTTCTATAAGCATCTACAGACTTTGGAAGTTCTTTCTTGGTTAAACCTTTCTTTATAAGAGCCTCATTAATAGCTTCCAAGACAGCAAGATAGGCGGTTCCAAATGCCTCCCTGACAGGCTTGACATTCGTATAAGTGTCATCCTCTATAGGAACAGACTTAAGTATCTCTCTCGCATTTTGTAAGTATCTTAATGATTCTTTCATTCGTGTATACTGCTCATTTTTATCTGTTTTAATTTTAAATTATAAATATGACACTATATAACTGTCAAATAATATCCGTTGGGCTTCCGTCTGCCTTTTCCCAACTGCAGGAGAAGAAACCTTTTGAACTCAACTCGCTCAAAAGTATAAAGCATGTCTTTATATAAAGGGCATGGTCATCAACCTGCAGGAGAGTCTTTTTCAATATATCGAACCTCATTTTATTGAGGGTTATTATTAATACCACCCCTCTAATTGCTTGTACCCTGTTGATAACATCCCTGATTACCTCAGAGCCAATATCAACAACAACAAAGTATTTCCTCTCTGTATTTGAATCCTTTATCCTGATATAAAGATCAGGGGAGATACCATCTCCATTTTCTGTGTTAGATAAAAACCATCTGCTATCCCTTATCAGATATTTCATCTGTCGTTTCATCATATCACTCTTGACAACCCTGACAACCTCTGTAATGATGAGTTCTTTAAACATATCTTCCTGAGACACAATAGACATACGGATATTCTCAGCCGCATAGTTACAGTATACAGTGAGATATTCCACAGAGAGCCTTGTCAGATAGTAGAGAATACCAGAAGTGATGCGTGTGCGATTATATCTCTGTTTATACAGAAAACCTGCATTTACAAGTTTACTGAGTCTTTTCCTCAGATTTTCCTTATGTAAAAACTCATTTCTGTTTTTCTTCCAGTGGTATCGGTATAACTGTTCCAATGTTGCAGGTCCTGCTGACAGGGTTTTGAATATATCTATATCCCTGTCTGTAATGCTTACATAACCCTTCATAATATCAATCCCGACATCCCGTCATCTTCGTAAGCAGACAAATCATACGGATCAAAGGTAGGTTTTTTCGATATACCTCTTTCATCGATGTTCTTTTCGATGTGTTGGTAAATACCTATATCATCAATCCTGTCGCCTTTAACCATCTTGGTGTCACTATGGGTCTTTAAATATCCATTCCGTGATAATACGGGTACCTTCAGCGGTGAAGTATCTATTCCCCATCTTTTCTTGTATTCATCAATATTCTGTGGCAGGGGCTTTATGAGACCTTTTATTAACCGTGACTCATAATATCTCTCCAGATCAAGAATGAACGGCCTTGTATCAGGTGTAAAGCATATCGCCTTTTTCTTAGCCATATTTCTTATGCTGTCATCACTCATAAGGACATCAGGCTCCCATGCTATCTGTTTCTTATTGAGCCATGGTATTATCGGTTCGGTAAAATACCTTGTCATTAATGTCCTCTGTTTTCCAAGCATCTCAGAAACATACTTTGAGGTCTTAAGGTTTATCCCGCTGAGGTATATCTGTGTCCTTAGATTCGTCATAATAGCACCAAATCTATCCCCGTAGTTCTCAAAGAAGTCTATATTTGTGGTACTGAGGATGCACTGCGTATTTGTATCCCTCGCTATGGATATATACTCAGGCATATCAACAATATTCAAATTTTCAAATTCATCGAGATAAAGCGCAAGGTCATTTGATCTAAAAAATATCTCACCTTTTGATGCCCTTTGCCTCTGGATGCGTTTCTCCTCAAATGCCCTTCGCATAACGAGTCTCGTCATAAGGGATGCTATCTGCATACCAACCTCTTTTTTGTCAACTGGAACACCTATGATCAAAAGTGCTGGTTCTTCTTCCCTGAAGAGAATCTCCAGAGTAAAATCGGATCTGGAGAAGGCAGCCTGAACCTGTGGTTCTTTAAATATAGAGAGTTTCTTGCGAACAGATGAGAGTATATCCATCTGCGACTCATTAGTCCTCTTCATCCAGTCATCAAATCCAGTTATTATCTCAAGATTCCTGCAACACTGGATAAATTGATTCAGCACCTTGTGGGACCTTATCAACTGATATGCGATAGAGAGACTGCATTCGCTGTCTTTAAACTCCTCCCTGATTAGTTTGAGCAGAGATTCGAGAAAATCGTGTGACCTTCCCTCAAAGAATTCATCTCTCTTTTGCACCCTCCTTTGATCCCCAAGAAAGGCATTTACGATTGTCTGTATCTCATCGTCTGTTGCCTCTAAAAGTGGATTGAATCCCCAGCAGTCAGGATGCCATGGATCAAAAAGGATAACCTTCTTGCCATTCTCCATCCATGCACCTGCAACTTTATTGTATAGTTCGGGAGATTTTGCATCTATAACAACTGCACTTATATTCCCATAAGCGTCATACAGGAGCTGAGGAATTATAAGTGATGAAGTCTTTCCAATACCTGTGGGTCCAACTATCAGTGTGTGCATAAATCTCTGTTCACGGGGAAGTGATATCCTTCTGCCTCTATATCTACCGAGATGGTAAAAATTTTCCTTGTCACCTAAAAACCTTCTTAATCTTTCATACCTCTTGGAACATATGGAGATAGAACCGTATATAAAGACGCCTATAACACTGAATCCTGCTGCAACATTCATCATGCCTGCTCTGCCATAGAAATATGCAAGAATGACAATCATAAAGGAAACCATTGCTGAAAACGAAACACGTCTCACAAGAGGGGTAACGGTTCCATAGAACCTTAAGATCTCCCTCCGTGTCGCCCATCTGCCAGTGTCTATGTTGGACTTTGTTTTTCTTGCAGTTGTATAGAGTTTATATACAGTGTAAGAGATAAGGATAAACATTATCGCCAGGATAACGGAAATATTCTTTGTCTCAAACATGTTATTTTCTCTTAAAGGTTACAAACCTCCACCTGCTTGTCATCCACATACTGAGACCGCTGATACCATACCATGTAAACCATGTAGTAAATATGGTTATGCCAAGAAAGATGAAGAGTGTAGAGACATCAGCGTGGATTGCATCTGTCTGAATCCCTGTAAACAGGGAAAATGCAGTCATGGCAGATTCTGCAACAGTATCGGTAGTTCCCAATATTCTATCCCTTATCGTACTGGATATTGCCTCTACGATATACAATGAATTCAGCCACATCCACATCCCGAAGTATCTTACCAGGATTGAGAATCCGAATATCGTTGCGTAAAGAACAGTAAGAGGATATGATGCTGAGAGTATGACCTTGGCTGAACCAATAAAATCGTGAAGATGGTCTCTGATAAACCAGAATATCGCTGATAACATCTGAAGTAACAAAAACCTCGAAGGAAGATTTACAACTGACCCTGCAAAACCACCAACCTTTCTCCAGACGGATTCCCAGAACCCTTCATTTTCTGTTCTCCCACCTCTGAGTTTATCTTCTCTAATTTTTTCATTTAAGATCAGGGCATCAAATACTTCATCCCTCCAGCCATCACTGTTAAATCTCCTTCTGTATTCCTCTATTATTTTCTTCTGTCTTTCATTCAGAGTTAAATCTCTGATACCCTTTAACGCATGGCCCTGTAATCCTGCGTATGCATGTCTGTATGCATTACCAACCTTCTCGATGAGTATCCTTTTCTTTTCATCGCATGAGAGATCCTCACCACCCAGGATTCCTCTCTGGAAATATATAACTCCTTCTTCGCTTTCTGTCCTGTAATCCATCTTACTTGGAATTACAGTCTTACCTTTTCTTTCTCCTATAACATTCGCCTCTTTGTAACAGATGTTATAAAAATTTCTTATATCAGACCTATCATTTGAACTCAGGTTCTGATAGGTTTGCTCTATTGCAGCCATCCCGAGCTCACCCTCTTTGGCAGTAATCCATATCGCATCCACCTTGTAGTCTGGCACTGCAATCTCGCTAATCTTGAATGCGAGGGAGTTAATAAAGTCTGTGCATCTTACCCAGACGCTTGTTGTTGAAAATATCGAGAATATCAGGACAGATGTGAGAATATATTCACCCGCATACAAGTAAGGAGATTCGCTTCCTTTTATCGCAGAGAAATATTTCGTAACACCAATTAACACAACTATTACAAAGAGAAGCAGTGTCACAGGTGGAATAAATATAGAATCCTTTACTGATTTCAACATCTCAAGCATCATCACATCATAGGGATATTCCTTAAACATGAATCATCTCCTTTTGATATCCCTGGATTTAAAAAGTATCCCTCCAATCTGTTCATCAGATAGAACAGGAAGTCTTACATCAGGATTGTATTTTATGAGCCTTTCAAAGAGTGGAGCTATAAGTTCTTTCTGAATCTTTGCCTTCTCTATAAGAAAGTTATACTGGTTCAGAAGCCTTTTTCTTTTTCTCTCGAGTTCAGCAATCTCACCTTTGCTGAGTCTCGGGTTCGACTCTTCTGCTTCAAGTATATTGTGAACTTCTATAATCTTATACTGTAGTTTGATTATTGACTGGATAGTGGATATATGGTCTATCACCACCGTCCTCGTAGCCGAATCCATCATATGAAGTGTCTTGAGTATCTCGATGGTCACCTGCCATTCAGGTGTGGATACCTTCTTTATGTCATCAATCGAAATATTCTCACCCTTCAGGTATCTGTCCATAAGGGAGTTCAAGTTTTTCGCATAGTCCTCTTTTAAATCCGCATGGAGGTTTTCAACCGCATTCATACCAATCTTTGTTGCCCCCGCTCTTCCAGCACCACTATACCTCATATCTCCAATCAGCAACTTTGCGATATTCTCTGTAGCAGGAGATGCTCCGGCATGCTTGAGGGCTTTATCAATCAGATCGATCTCACCTTCTGTGAATCCTCCCCATGGATCTTTAATGTTTTTTTCACTCCTGCATTTATCCATAGCTAAATTGAGGTCCATACCCGTAGACACTTTCTGATTTATACATTCATAAAGACCTTTGTGCTGAAGCATCATACCGATATTCATTGCACCCTCTTCCAACTGAGCACACTGGGCATTTCTCAGCGTCAACATCATATTTGTCATCGCCTTGAAATGTTTGTATGCATCGCAGAGTTGTTGCGAAGCATAGCACATAAGGACAAGAGGTGCTGCAGCAATAGCGGTTCCTGCCAGTCCTTTTGCAAAACTTTCTAAAGCCTCCTGATTGAACATAGCCTTTATATTTCCTGCAAGGTCAAGGGCACTGCAGCCTCTTCTCTCAGCATCAAGTTGAAATCGAAGCATATCTCCTCCTGACGACTTATTTGGAAATGCCCTGATACCACCGCTGTAAGAAAAACTTTTATCACTCCTTGAATAATCATTGTAGGTCTCAAATGCCTTATCCCTTGAGTCTTCAAACAGGTCTCCAGAGACTGAGGATACATAACTTATTGAAAGGAGAAAACCTATTATATGAGCAATCAGTTTACGCATAATTTACCCATTTAATTAAAATATTACTTCTCTGAATTAGTTTGTTTAACAACATCCTCTTGAACTGCAATCTGGTTTAAGACTTCCTGTGCTGCATTTATCTTTCTGAGTTTCTCTTTGTTCCACTCAAGATACCTCTTTGCATTCTCTTCTGTAGGATCCTCAAGGAAATCAAGGACTATTTTTGGAGGTACATAGTATCTTATGGAGCCATCAGGAGATATAACAGGTTCAATCCAGAGGCTCTCCTTTTGAGACTTGAGATTTGAGATTTGAGATTTCATATTTGAGGATGGTGCTGGTGCTTTCTTAGTTTCTTCCTTGCACTCAGAAAAAAAGACAATCTTTTTACAGTCAAAGAAGGATACCCCTCTATCTTCTGCAAAAATGGAACTCGGGTATAACAGCAATATTAAGGTTATAAGTATTTTTCTGTTCACATATATGATATTACTTTTGCATGGAAGAAAAAGGTGGTATGTTAGAGCGCAGGAAAAAGGTTTATTTCTTTTCTAAGTCCTGGTAAATACTACTAAATTGATCAAGAGCAGATTCAAGATTTTCAGCAATATCTCTCGCAAGCAAGTCCGGATCTGGAAGGTTTTCAGAATCTTCGAGGCTTTCATCCTTCAGCCAGAAAATATCAAAACTTACCTTATCCCGTTGGATCAATTCGTTATAAGTGAATGCTCTGAATCGTTCCGTCTCTTTTCTGTTAAAGCGGTTATCCTGGTTATAGCATCTGATAAAATCCTGGAGGTCTTCGTATCGCAATGGGTTCGTCTTGAGAGTAAAGTGCTTGTTTGTTCTTAAATCGTATATCCAGAGTATTCTTCTGCAAAAGCCCTTCGTATATCTCTCCCTTTACATCAATATCTATCCCTACCCATGTCTCATCATTAATGAGCATTATCAATCTCTTGAGTTTTGCAGGGTCTTGAATCTTATTCTGCGACTTTCTGGAAGATAACCCCAAGCATGCCCTTTTCTTTACCGAGAGACTCAAGGATATGTCTGTAATGGACTTCGAGGACATCCCCATCTTTTTCAAGAAGGCTCTGCCAGTCAAGACCCTTCGGGATTGTTGGGGGTTTGTTAAAGGGCGGCCTCGTCTGCTCATCGGCCATCTTGAGGAACAAGAGATATGTGAGCTGTTCCACATAGTCGCCATAGCTTACCCCGTCATCACGGAGGACATTGCAGTAATTCCAGAGTCTTTGAACTATTGTTGAAGATTCATTAGGCATGATGTCCTCTACCAGTTTTGATCGTAGCGTAAATTGCTCTAATGTCGGATATGATTTTATCTATTGAAGGCTCTTTACAGGGGATATGTCCTGAGGGATTTTCATATGGATGATAGTGCCATTCCTTCAAATTATCATATCCGAAGATTCTTTGATCATTCTGTATCAATGCAAAATCCATGCGCTCGTTTCTTGCATTATATCGCACTGCAAGGAAAAGGTTTTCACCAAAATGGATATTACATTTAAGAGATCTGTGGGTTCTTAAAAGGAATTCGATCTTATACTCTACGAAATGTTTTTTGAGAGAAGTTGTTATTTCTGAAAGGAAGGCATCAACATTAAGGCTCTTCATTTTTTCTTAAAGCCTTTAAGTTTTGCCAGTGCTGATAATAACTCCCTTTTCTCCATCTCTAACATTTCCCAATCTATAAAATCTCCTTCTACCTCATGACCGTGCCTATTCTCAATCTTATCTTCATCCCACATCTTTTCGAATTCCTTAAAAGAGACACCATATTTCTCTTCAAATCTCAGTATCTCACGGGTATAGTGCTCTATCCTGTTCTCTATTGCAGAGAGAAGAATATCATCTATTTTTTCCTTCAGCGCATTTTCACCAAAGGATTCTACGAGGGCATTGTATATATCTTTGTCTATTTCCAATATATTAGGCATGGTAACCTCCTTTTATCTTTTCATATTATAGCAGAAGTTTTATTCCCCCTTATATTTTTCTTTCGTAAGGGCGAATGGCCGTTCGCCCTTACATCCGTTTGTCCTGCCATTTCAATGGGCGTATTGCCATACGCCCTTAGATTATTTCTTTCTGTTCGGATTCTCCTCATCTTCATCCCATTTCAAGGGATTATATCTGATGTATTCACGGATAGAATTTAATTCATTTTCATTGCGAATTATGTGTTCGTAATAATTGCGTTGCCAGAGTATAGCCGACCGTTCCACATTATTTTGATTTATCCATTTTAAATATTCGGTTGAAACCATTGATTTAAATACACCAACGATATTTCCTAATGTAGGGGCAGGGCTTGCCCCTGCCCTTTTATTTGTTATTTCATTATTTTGGGCAACCGCAAGGGTTGCCCCTACATTTTTAATCCATTACAAGGTTCTGATTGAAAAACCCAAGGGTTTGTTTTGAAGGAGTCGCAGTAAGTCCTATAATAAAGGCATCAAAATACTCAAGAACCTGTCTCCATAAGTTATAGATAGAACGGTGGCATTCATCAGTAATGATAAAATCAAAGGTTTCAATTGGAATCTGAGGATTGTATAAAACCTGTAGGGGCGGGCTGACCACATCCCTATCGTATTCAAATATTGATCGCTCTTCAAGTTCGGCGTCAAATTCAGGTTCCCCTTTGAGCATGGAATAAAGCCTTTGAATGGTTGTAATGCACACCCGGCTTACAGGGTCGAGTGTGTTTGTGGTGAGGTGCTGAACATTATAAAGCTCTGTAAACTTTCTGCCGTCATCAGGGGTTATATACTGCTGGAATTCCTTTCTCGTCTGGCGACCGAGATTGTTTCGGTCAACTAAGAAAAGCACTCTTTTTGCATTCGCAAATTTTATTAACCTGTAAATGAAACTTACAGCAGTATAAGTCTTTCCTCCGCCTGATGCCATCTGGATGAGCGCCCTCTGTCTTGCCTCTGCAAAGGATTTTTCAAGGTTCTGAATTGCCTCAATCTGACAATCCCTTAAGCCTTCAGTTATCAAAATAGGCATGTTCGTAAGCCTTGCTCTCAGGGTGTTGCCCTGTGAAAGCCATTCGTTAAGTGTTTCAGGCTTATGAAAGGCAAATACCCTTCGAGAGCGTGGGGTAGGGTCTCTCAAATCCCTGAAAAAGGTTTCTATACCTGTGCTCTCATAGGCAAAGGGAAGGGGTTCGTGAACATGTGGTAAATCTTTAGGAAGACCATACAGATAGGCTTCAGATTGCTCAGCAACACCGCTTAATGTGGTACCTTCAGGCTTTGCCTCCATAACTCCAACAGCTCTTCTATCCACAAAAAGCAGATAATCTGCGAGTCCCGATTCAAGTGGGAATTCACGGAGAGCCACGCCAAGAGAAGCACCAAGATTTAATTCCTGTAAGTCCTGAACCCTCCAGCCTGCCATCTCAAGCAGTTGGTCGATATGTCGCCGTGCTTTCTCCTCAGGTTCCATGCTAATAACCTTTCTCTACATCTTATATAAGCATCGCCATTTTGTATAACCTAAAGGTTGTATGAAACTCTTGTAAGTTCTCCTTTTATTGCTATAATTATACTCACAAAATTAAAGATGTAAAGGAAGAATAATTGGCTTATGTAGGAGGAATTGCTCGGAGTAAGGAGGTCTTCAAGTTATTGTGCAGTTAACTTTAGAGATCGGGGGGTAATGGAATATCAAGTATCTTTGCCATAGCTATGTAAAAAGAGTCATACTGGTTAGGACATCACTAGAGTAACTGTCCTTTATGGAAGATACCTTCCAAGTTTCGGTTGTCCATAAACCTTATGAAACTTACCATCTCTGACAAATACAAAGGCTGGAATCTTTTCAATCTTAAACATCTCGATCTCCTCCCCAGGGATATGAATAACCATATCATCACCCCATTGTTTCTTAAGTTCCATAAATCGTTTCCCATCAAACACCGTTGAGAATATCTTCACATCGTAATCAGGATGACTCTTTGAAAATTCATTTGCTGTCTTTATAGCACCAATGCTGTAAGGACAATCACCAACGAATACATAGAGTATCTTCTTCTCCTGAATTTCCCTTTTCAGAAACTCCCTTTGGGCATCTTTTATAAGATTATCAACCTCTTGTTGTGGAGATACCTGAGAATCAGATTTGAGACTTCGTCGTGAGCGCTCAGCCGAACGATTTGAGATTTGAGATTTCTTGCTTTTAACTTCTGACTTCTGACTTTTTACTAAAGGATTAGTAAAGATATCCGCATGTGTAATATCTATAGTAAAGGCACACCAGTAAAAGAGCCAGGCGTAACACAGCAACAGACCTTTCGCCAGTAAACCCATATATAACCTCCTACCTCTGGTGGTAATGCTGTGGCAAAATCCCACGATGCAGGGCTCTGTCCTATCTTTATACACCCAGAAGATCGTGGAAAGACCATCTGCAATTTATCATCTTGGGTGGGCTGGAAGTGAAGGGGAATGAACCCTACTCTACCTGTAACAAAGGGTTTTGATGCAACACTTACAGCCCTGAAACAGGTTGCAGCACTTGCAACTGCACTGCTATTGGCAATCATAAGTCCAGTTCTCGGATATGTCGCACCCCATGTCCCCATGCATGCATCTTCAACTGATATAGCGTCTCCAATTAATGGAATCCCGCTTAGAGAACAAATCTGAGAAGCACCTGCGGTAGCAGATGCAAGCCATTTAAATGTAAAATAATCAGCAGCACCAGTCCTCCAGTTAACAATATCTACCTCTGAGAGATAATTTACAGCATAAGGAAGTGTGAGGTCTTTTTTGCACAGTCCGAATATTGCCTGAACAGGATTTTTTATATATCCGAGAAATGAAAAAGTCACAACATGGGCTTCATGGTAGAAGGAATTCGTCTGATAGAATGAACTCGCCCCACCTGCTCCACCAAAAAGAGATGATGCTTCTTTTAAAGGTTCTAAAAGGGTATTAACAATGGAAAGGGAACTGCTGAATGGCTGCCTCGGTGTCTCGATAAGTAATACAGGAGACCAGTAGCACATATTTATACCAGGTAAGAGTTTCTTCTTATCAAGCCAGCATGGTCCAGCCACCTTATACTCAAGGCAACTCTTTACATTAAGTGCTGATGCTAAAGAAGTTATATCAACCGCATAGGCAGAAGAAGTGCTGAAGATTTGAAGAACTACAGTGCCGAAGCACACTAAGGACTTTAGCACTTCAGCCTTCAGAGCTTGCGTTCTGAGGTTAATCAAAATCCTTCTCATAAATAATCAACTCCTTGCCTGTTACCTCTACAAGGGAGGGGGTGTGTGTTACTCCATACATCTTAAGAATTTCTATAGTAGCTGGTTGCACGGGAATTTCAAGAGAGACAATGTCAGGTCTCAGTCCACAGTCAACGCAGTAGCCATACCATAAATGAGATTTGAGACTTCGTCGTGAGCGCTCAGTCGAACGATTTGAGATTTTAGATTTGAGTGATGAAATTTCTTTCTTAGAGAAAAACAGAAACTTGCCAGTGAGGGGAACTTCGTGGGAGAGAGGAATCTTTCTAATATTGGATTTTATTGCCTGAGGAAGCGATAAAGAGCGTAATTGTACAGACTTTATTGTTATCTGAAATCTGGCATCTGTAATCTGAGTTCTGAGATCTGGGATATTATTAACCCTGCAGGTAAACCCTTCAGTGCCGATGTCAATAACATCAAAAGGTATGGTAAATATTAGAGTTATAAATACAACATTAAATCTTCTAATTATCTCAAGGAACATTTTTGACTGAACCAAAAAGAAAAATAGGTCAGGCATCTTGCCTGACATCCGAGGCAGGATGCCTCGGCTATTTTCTTCTTAAATTGCAATGTATTCACCCCCACCCTTACCCTCCGCCGTCAAGGGGAGGAATCTCTATACAATTCCCCTCTCCTTGCGGGAAGGGTTAGGGAAAGGGGATAAAAATCACTCAATTTATCTAATCAGTATGACACCCCATATGGATTCTCTCTTGCAGCGGTCATTATTGCATCTCTTAGCCCGTATTCCTTCTCAAGCCTGCTGAGATACGCCTTATCCTGGTCTCTTGATGTGGTTACCCAGTAACTGAATGGGTCAAGCAGAACCCTCACAATTGTGCACCATCCTTCCGTCTTTATAAGTATCTCGTTGAAGTTCCTCTGTTTCGTTAGCGTCCTGTAATACGACAAAACCCCATCTGAAAGACCGAGTGCTTCCCTGTTTCTCTCAATAGTGTCTACATTCTGCGTAAGGAGTATCTTATTAGGGCAGTTATCCTTAAGCACCTCAGCTACACCTTTGAAGTCATCGAGCTGTTGAGTAACAAAGATAACAGCACATCCAAAACTTCTAAAAGTTTTTACAACCTCAACAAGAAACATGAGGGTGATAGGGTCATTGAAGAGTTGCCATGCCTCATCTATTATGAGGTATTTCATTACGCCAGGATTCTTTTTGACAAACTGCTTGATGTAATAGATAAGAAGCATCACATTCACTGCAAAGAAATCTTTGTAGAGGTCAATATCGCCGAGCTGAAAACTTATAAGCCTGTTCCCCTTGAAGTCAAGCGGTGGCTTATCCCCACTGTAAAACCGTGCATATTGACCATCGCCGTAGAACGGTTTTATCTTTCTTGAAAGCTTGAGCCCGATATCATCCTTCCTTTTAAGTATCTCTGCAACTGTCTCTATAGACGGACTCTCTGATGAACGGAAGCACTCAAGGACAGACTCACTCAATACCGCCACTTCCTCCCTTGTAATTGCCTCAGTCCCTCCTGTAGCCATCATGGAGAGGAGATGCGTGAGAAACACTCTGTGGTCATCATCCCTATCACCCCTGAAAGGGTCGAGTATAAAGTCTATCTCCCCCTCAAATCTTATATGCTGACCACCTGCAAATCTTGTGAGTCTTTCGTATGTGTCTTTCTTATCAATGACAAAGACTATACCGCCCCTTGCAAGTGCCATCATGATGTGTTTTGACATGGTAACGCTCTTTCCTCCCCCTGTCATCCCTGTTACAAGGCAATGAGGGGCGGTGGATGATGTGAAGCTATCAAACAGATCAAGATAGATTATCTCACCCCTTCGGTTATAGTAGAAATCTGTTACCGATTTTGAGCCAGATGAATTCCTGTACAGTGGAAGCAGATCTGCTATGTTTGAACCAAGAAATGTAAATGTCTTCTTAAGGACATCTTTTTCTGATGGCAGTTCTGGGTCATAACTAAGCGGTAATGCTTGAAGGAACATCGCAGGAGAATTCATATCCTCCACAATAGGGATTGTGCCAGCAGACTCAAGGAAGCTTACAAATTTTGTAGATTTTGCATCTATCTCTTCATCATCTCCAAGGATTACAAAGATAAAAGATGCCTTAAAATACTTATCACCTGATGAATAGGTCTTATCAATCAGGCTATCGCACTCTTTCTTGATTATATCTTTCTCAACAGCAACATCGCCCATCAGTCCTGCGCTGTGAAGCCATGCAAACGCCTTTCTTCTCTTCATGTAAGATTCCATCTGAGTCTGAGAAGGTTTGAAAAAATTTACAGCAAAGATAAAATTATCTGTGATGTCATAAAGGCTTATCCCGTCTGGTTTTTCCTCAAAAAGCATATTGGGCTCTGTCACAAAAACGGTTCTGAATTCACCTGCTTCCTCTCTCTGTCTTGCCCCCACTGGAGGCTCTTTAAATGTTATCACCCTCGTCCTTATCCCCTCAAAGACCCATTCGCAGTTCTTCAGTTCAGGCGAATTGAATAAGAACTTGTTACAGATTGGAGGCAGATGGTTATCCAGAGGTGGAGGTCTTTTAAATGTTGTTCTTGGATTTAATAACCGGTAATGGAGATTTATCATATCTTGAGGATAGAATTTTCTATGGGAGATATTGTTCATCGTAAATGTGGACTCTATCTTTTCATCAACCCTGCTCTGCACAGATATTCTTGATGTGCCATTATCCCTGAAGGGGAAGTATCTTACAGTGAAAAGTGTAGTTATCGTTTTTGGATAAAAGTTAATCTCATTATAAGAGAAGAATCCCCTGTATAAAGATTTCTCATACATCTCGAGATTAAAATCAAGAAGTTCTTTCATCGCAGGATTATCCGGTTTCAGGGTGTCTCTTATCTCTTTCTTTATACGCTCATTCCCCCTGAATCCAACAGTTATCACTTGATAGAGAAACCCTTCAGGCAGGGAATTTAGAAAATTTTTCAATTTAAAAGAATACCCTTCAAGTTCAGAGGTTGATCTTCCATCAACAGGAAATCCACCCACCTCCCAGACCTGCCCTATTGAGCCATCCCTGAGGATGAATCTCCCATCCTCATAATCAACAGGGGTGAAAAGGGAAGTAAATGATTCCCCTGTATCAAAAAACGCCTTCCATGTCTTAAGGGTTATACTCATATTTTCTTCTTTATGGAATATTACTTTTAGAGTAAACCCCGCACCCCGCCCACGCGGGCTGCGGGGACTGCGCGGGCGGGGCTTTAGACCCCGCCCTTGCAAGAGGAAAACTTTTATCCCATTCATCCCCGCCTTAAAAGGCGGGGCATTCTGGCGTGGTGCGGGGTAAAATTAAGTCCAAAAATGTGTCAATCTCAAAAACCATTGTAGGACGGGGCTTTAGTGCTGCAACTCTTGGAGAGAAGTAAGAAGTGGAATAACAGCAGAAAAGGTGTTGACTTATCTCGCAAATTAATTTTTTTGTATATACAAAAAATATACGAGGTGTGAATATGAAATTTGCAAACATAAAAGAACTTCAAAGGGAAGGCAGAGTCGTCCATATCGAAGAATTATTAAGGGCGAGGATTTTATGTTTCAGCTATCAAAGGAAGAATTTAATAGCTTGAGGTTCCATTTTGGCACCTCAAAAACATCTATTAGAACCACCCGAAAAACCCAAAAAGCGTATAGGTTTTCTTACAGAGTAACCAGAGGGTGTTTACAAGGCAGGATTTTGGAAAGAAATATTGATTTGATTAAAATTTAAATTTTATGATGGGTGGAATAGATATGAACAGAAGTTTAAAAGTCACCATAATTATTATAACCCTATCAATCATAGCATCTACAGTTTTTGTGGGCTGCACAACAAAACCACAGATTGTCAATTTCAGCGAAAAGGCTCTGACACTACCAAATCATCAGAATCCAGAGATTGTTTTTATCGTGCCGCCGTATGTAATTAACAAGATTGTTCGTAATCCATTTAATAAGAATATTATATCTCTGACGTACGTTGGAGATACGGGCGTACCCATTAGAAACGCCCTTATAGAGAAATTCAAGGATTATAATATCAAAACATTAGATACCAACACAGAAGAAAGAATACATGCACCTGCTGTGGTAAAAATCTGGATAGATGAGGTAGAAGCTAAAACAAAAATGCGATACTTCCCATGGCCTGCTAATACGTCTCATGTCACATATTATGTCACAGTCACGGATATAAACAACAACTGGAGCGAAAAACTAAAGGTAAGGGCATGGGGGACTTATGGGGGCTGGCCTGAAGATAGTGCATGGGCTTCTTACAAAAATGCCTCTGAAAAACTTGTTAAGGAAATCTACAAACTCCTTATTAAAAAGGGCACGATAAAAGAGAAGAAGGGATAGCACACCCTTCGTCTCTTATTTGTTTATTTACCTGTTCCCCAGATGACAGTTGGCATTGTTGGCTCCTGCCATCTAATAGGGTCTTCCCCTTCCATAAGGGATTCTGACGGGGATCTTTGGGTCTCTCTCTTAATTCTATAGGCATCGTTACCGGTTACCCTTGTTCTTCCGCCGAGGAGTCTTCTTCCGTAGTTTTCTTTGTTAAAGGTATTTGCAGCCCCTCCACCCTCTATCCCTGGCTCAGAGGTAACCCAGTTCTTTATCGCTCCATGGACAGGAGATGAGCCAGCATCTGGAGATGTTATCTTTGGGTAATAACTCTCAGGGTAAAAAGGTACAGGTGAAAGCGTAGCCGGATCAAGAAGTTTTTTATATGGGGCATTAAAATTATCCACTCCACCTGCAATAGCAGAGCCTGCACCAGTTGCAGCGGTGATTCCCAATTCAATACCACGGGGAATCGCCACCCCTGTGACCACTTCAACTATTGCACCGAAGAGAGTTGAAGACCCTGCCTCTGCAGTCAATGTTCCTGTAATTGCACTGGTTACACCTATTTGACCAAGTATAGCTCCAATAGCATACGATGCTGCAATCGCCATAAGTGCAGCGAAGGTAACAACCACCCAGCCAAGCCAGCCCTTCATCTCCACTGATTTCTCATATATCTTTATCGCCTCCTGAGAGAAATTATGGCCTGGCATGGTCTTTATCCATCTGACACCTCCAACTTCATATATCCCTGCAGCATCTGAAACAAATCTTGGACCCATATCCATAGGGATAGCCATGTAGTAGTCCTTTGGATAAAGGTAAACCTGGACAGTTGAGGTGCATTTCTTTTTCAAGCCACTTCGGGAACATTTCTGGAAGTGGTCCTGCTTTATCCCTTCCTCTGCAAGGATGGCAATTGTAGAGAAGTTCTTTTTCATCTCAGCTGCCATAATCCACATGAACTCAGGCATGGAGATATTCTTGAATTCTACATCCCCTGAATCCCATCCCTGAGAAATATAAAGAGTATCTGTTGATGGCTTTATAGGCTCAAGAACCAACGAGACCTCATCAAGCCCGTAGGCAAGGTGCATCTTTGCTATATAGCCCATGCCTAAAGAGGGGGAATATTTCCCAAGTATCATCACAGGTGCCTCTCTTGGAAGCCTCAAAGACTGGATCTGCCCTGTAATCTCCCGTGAGGGTATCTTTAGCATGACTACATTCTCCCTTCCAGCCACACGCGCCCATGAGGTAAGAGAATCAGGACTTCCGTCTCTAAGATATCCTACAGAGCCAGCAAATGATACTGCCGTCTCAAAGACAAAGAAAACAAATGCTACCACTGCTGAGATTATTCTGAAGTATATGCCTGTCTTATAATACATGCTTGCTCTTTTGTTCTTCTTACTCATATATTACATTTGAGTTAAAAACAAAAAATCTTCTAATATTTCCAAAAATAAAGGAAAGTCATCGGGGGGAAAGTGATGGGTCGCCTATGACTCTGTAAAAACTAAATTTTCTATCTAATCTTCTCCATAAATGACCTTGCAGCCTTAAGGGCATCTTTGACCATATCTACATCGTAGATGAGGCCTCTGTAATAACCCGCAATGTGAAGAGCATCATAAAGCATCTCAAATTCCCTCATAAGCTTACCATTATGAACTGCTATATACTTCTGTAGTGCCTTCCTGTACGCATCAACTGATTTTGGAAGTTCTTTTTTTGTAAGACCTTTTTTAGTCTTGAGATATTCATTTATAGCCTCTAAAACTGCAAGATATGCTGTTCCAAGAGCTTCCCTTACAGACTTTATATCTGTATATATGTTATCCTCTATAGGGACAGACTTTAATATCTCTTTTGCATTGTTTAAATATCTTAATGCCTCTTTCACTTTGTAACCTTTCTTGTTATCCTTGATTCTTCAATGAGTATTTCTCTTGTAATGTATCACCTCACTGTTTATATGTCAAGGTTTGCCATTCTTACTGAGAGGGTCTTTGCCGAGTTCTATTTTCTTGATTGGAATATCCTTCAGATTCGCTCCGCTCACTGCGGGCTTAGGCATGCTTATTGTTCCTCTGAAGTCCTGAAGAAACCACCTTGCATCCTTTAGCCAGATAAACACAGTATGCCCCATTACAAGGTCGTTCGTAGGGGTGATATGGTCATAGACCCATACCTCAAGTACCTCAGGAGGTGTAACAACAGGGAAGAAAGGTATGTCTGCTCTCTCAGTGATAACAGGAGCTATCTGAGCCTTCAAACCATCTGTCTTCCCCTGTGCCTTCGCATATATCTCCTGCGGTGGTAGAGTCCCTGACTTATTATTATTTATGCCGAGGGATGCACAACCACTAATAATTATTAGAGAGATTGATAGGGTCAATATAAGGGATTTTACTCTCAAATCTACTGCCGCCTCCTTTCAGGGTAACTCCATCAACTATATAGAGATGAACCTTCTTGCCGGCTTTCACCTCGACAACAGGAATAAGCACATCTGCCTGTTTAGCGTAAAACTCTCCTGACTTAGACGCAATCTGTCTTGATGCCTCAGCAAATGTATATGTCGCCACATCACCGGTAATATTCGTTGCTGTGGCTACACCTCCTGTGCCTCCTGCCACTGCCAGTGTTGTGGTCTGTGCTGTGGCTAATGCCTGAGAAAGCCCCTGAAGGAATGCGCTTATCCCTGTAGTCTTTAAGAATTCACCTGTGTATCTTTTAACATCCCCTTTTATCCCGAAAATGTTATCTTCGTCTGTGAGATAACCATTTACCTTTTCGTCAAAGAAACCTCCATCCTGCCATCTGCATGACATTTTCTCAACTTGAATCTTTGCCCTCCCTGTTCCAATGTCACCAACAGCCTTTGCTACTGCAAGACATCCCTTAAGGGGCACAGGAGAGCCCATCGGACCTGAGAACGCCTTATCTATACTCAAACTCACAGGCATGGGCTCTCCGTTGTGTGGGGCATAAGCCCCTGAAAGAAGGGTAGCATCCGTAAAGGATGCTGAAGGGAGGTATGGATCTGCCTTCTTTGACTGGGGTGGAGAGGAATTATCAACAGGAGGCAATTCAATCTTTTTTATCCTTGGAGTCATGGATACCTTTCCTTCGGCTCCGCTCAGGACAGGTTTCTCTTGTTCAGCGGCACCTTCTTCGACGGCAGATATCCTATCTTTTTTCTTCTTTATCTCATTTTCGAGTTCATACAGGGTCTTTTCATCCTTTTTTGACACCTCATCCGTATGTCTCACTTCTGTCCTCTTCATTTCTTTTATTCCATTAACTTCTTTCTTTATCTCCTGAAGTGCTGTGTTAAGGGTATGTATCTGGCTTTTAAGTTCATCTACAGGATTTACATTCCCCTTCTGTTGCTGTTTTGCGTCATCTATTATCTTTTCTGTTTTCTTGGGGGTCTTACCGGGAGTTACAAAAAAGAGGAGAGCAATAATCAGTGTGAGGGCTATAAGTATCGTGGGGTGCTTTTTTATGAAGTCTGTTAATTTATTGATTGTATCTAACAATGTAGCCATGTGTGGCTCCACCTTTAAGAAATTTATCCTTAAGGGAAATCGCTATAATACCTTCGAGGTAATAATCCTTTATCGGAAATGGTTTTATTGAACCCTCTTTCCTTACTATCTCTATAACAAGTCCCTGCAGGCTCATTGCGTTATAGACCTTGAGGGCTTTTACGGTAAAATCCTCATCCTTATATAAGATAAATCCACCTTCCGAGACCTCTACCCCTTCAGGAACCTCGTTATTCGTCATTGATTTAATCAATCCGAGTGGCGTGAGCGCCCTTAACTTTTCAATACGCTCTTTTGCCCCAATAACATGGCTCACGAGCCTTATCTCTTTATGCCTCTGTTCAGGTGGCACGATAATCAGGCTGAAAACATACTGTCTGTTATCTCTGGTAACTACATACAGGTCTCCTGAGATAAGTGAGAGCGGTTGCAAATAAACCCTCTTTCCTGAATACTCCATGGACAGCAGATTCTGGTCAATCCCTGTTATAAATGTTGTTATCTCTGATGGCATCTCAATAGAGGTAGCCTGCCCTACAGAGAGCCTTATAGTCTGTATCCCTTTATACTCGATAATCTCAGTTGCAGTCACAATTGAGTATAAAGCTAAGATCATGGAACTAAGGGCTAAGAGCAGGATTGGACAGAATAATTTTAAACCTGACATCTCAAATCTAAAATCTGAAATCTGCCTATCGTATCTCCCTGCAGTTTTCATCATCAATCTCCAGCCCAAAAGGATTCAATGGCGTTTTATATCGCCCTCTGACTACTTTAACCTTGCATAAAATATTCTTTATCCCTGACTCCTTCCCCCCGATATAAGTCCTCTGGTCACCCTTTATCGTAATCTCATATCCGTTGCTACTCTCAGCCACATCAGGTTCTCCATCTGGTGTGAATGTATATGCAAGCTGAGATTCTTTTATCCTGTTTATTTCTGAAAGAAGTGTTGGCTTCTGCTCAGAGGCATAGCGAGATGTCATAAGTCTGTATGCCAGCGCGTATTGCCCATCAACAGTTCCAGGATTCACATTCTTCTTTTGATAAAAATAATACCTTACGAAGATAGATGGCACGCCAGCAGGAATATGTCCAACCACTGTCTCTCCTACAACTTTATCAACATCTATGTAAGTGATATTTATCCTGAAGGTCATAACGAGTATCGCAATTATAAGGATCACTATCAATCCTGCCTCACCAATAGCAATGATGGAAAGCCTCCTGTTTATTACCTTCAGGTCTTCTCCATAATCCCAGAACTTCAAGGAGAAAACCTCCTGTTTTTATGAGGCTCTTTTACAACCAATGGGAAGAAATTATGCATAAAGAGAATCCTGTAAACAATATTCTGGAGTATATAGCCCCTTCCCTTTTTTCTTCTTATAGTCCGTAGTTTTATACCTGCTATTAAGGGTGGCATCAGGGAGAGGATAACCGGGAGTCCAATCAATATGGATATCGCTCCTGTGAAGAAAAATGTCAGTATTATCACAATCCATTCATCGAGTGTAAAGAATATCTCTACAGGTCTGTCTATAAATCTTGGTGCCCAGTTCACTTATGGATGGTTCCTCCGAATGACTGCCAGAGAAACTGGGCTATCTCATAGATTGAGGCAAGCAGAAACCCTCCAACAAAGGCAAATAGGGCAATCTTGGGATGCCTTGTCAGCAGGGCGATGACTCCTGAAACGCAGGCAACAAGAAATATCATGAAGCCAACCTTACCCTTAGTAATCTCCTTTATGTTATCTGTAATCTTTTGGGCGGATGCATCGAGCCTCGCAAGTTCACCTTCAGCTGCCACCTTCGTGACAAAGATAAAAACAATACATATCATTAAAAATAATACTATTAATCCTCTCATCTTTACACCCCCAAGGCACCCTGTGCCTGTTATTATTTTCAACCACCTTCCTGCTCACCTATCACCCATGGAAGAGTAGGAATGACTGTTCCGTCCATAATGAATGTTGGTGTTCCTGTTACCCCTATCTTCCTGCCTTCTTCTATATCTTCTGTAACCATCTTTGTGGCTATCTTCCTCAGTTCGCTGTTACATCTTTCTTTTCCTTCGGCTTTGCTCAGGACAGGTTTATTCTTTGAAAGCCATCTACATTGCTCTTCAATAGCCCTTTTCTTTGCCTCTGGATGTATAGATTCAAGGGGATAGTGCTTTATCACCACCCTGTAATCTTTGCCTCTATACGCCTTTATTGCTTCTAATGCCCGCTTTGATGCTGGACAATCAGGGTCAGAGAACATAAATATGGTTTTTTTACCTTCAGGGTTGTAGACAATCCTGTCCTTCTCTCTCAACTTGATATCGATCTTCTTGAACTCAACATCACCTGCAAGCCTCTGTGTAATATTTTCACCGTCTCTAAAGATCTCACCAGATATCAAGACCTTCTTGTCATTTGAAATATAGAGCACTAAAGGAATTTTCATCATTCCCTGGTCGACTGTAAGTCGGACTGCCTTGAAGTTAGGAATCTCTTTAAAATCTGTTACGCTTGTTACTGAGAAAATATCCCTTTTTAAAGAGATTGGTTTTCCTGCCCGTTTTTCTATCTGTTTTATCCAGAAGTCTATGGCAACATTACCGTAATCATCTGGACTATACTGCTCTGCCAGAATATCTGTGGTAGCTATCATACTCGCTATAAGTATAAAAAGCCCTATCAATATATCTGTCTTTTTCATTGCTATCCCTCCCTGTCATCTTGTTTTTTTAATCATAACATTAAAAGCCCTTTTGTTATTGAAACAGTCTTTCTTGATAGGGCTATTATATAAAGAGTCTGCTGTTTCTGTAAACCCCGTTAGAAAATTTGGATGGGGCATTAGACCTCGCCTTCGCTATCAAATTTGTAGAGGTTCCATCCTCGCACAAAGGTCGGGACTTTCTAACGGGGTAAATTATTTAAAGAAATAACCCATTATCGTGGTCCTCTTCTGAATTTTTTATACCTCTCCGTCTCTCTCAAAACAGCTCTTAGATATGATTTACTCTTTGCACCGTAATAATCGTATATTGCATGCTTGAGATTCTCGTTGTTAACCTTATAATAGTAATTTAAAACTTTCAGCCCTGCTTTAGTATTGTAGAAGGGATCTTTAAGCAGTCTTTGCCCGTCAAAATATCTTTTCCATGTCGGATAATGCACCTGCATAAGACCTCTTGCATCTTTGTGGCTTCTTGCAAAGGGATTAAAACCACTTTCAATCCTGCTTATACCAACAATCAGTTCCAATGGAAAAGGAAATTCCTTTGATTCACGAACTATGCTCCTGGCGACAGCATAGGAGAGCATGATGTCCTGTTTTGGGTTCACCATTGTGATATACTTAAATAGAATGAATGTTTCTATGCGTTCACCAAAAGGAAGTGAAAGCAAATCCTCAGAGATAAACTTTATTGTCTCACTTGAGAAAAGTTGACCTGCAGAGAAAAACAAAAACAAAACTGTAAATATTACCACCTTAAACATTACCATCCATGCCTTCAGCTCTTTAGCACTATTTGAGGTTAAATCCTTTTATCCATCTTGAGTCTCTCAATACACTGTCTCATCGATACCATTCCATATTCTGAGCCTGACTCGATGTAATTGTTTATCCCTGAAAGGATTGCTGCCATATCCTTCCCTTTACCTGTCAGCACCTGATGCACAGGCAGGGTATTCATTAATACCTCATAGGCAAGAACCATCCTCTTTTTGTCGACGTAAGCTCGGATTGCCCATCTTTATGACAGCGATAATTCTGTGGACTCCAACTCCACACTCACTCTTTCACTCTACCTCAATCGGCGCAAGATATGTATATCTATTTGCTGGTAGATTATTTACAGCATCATTATTGACATCATAAATTGTCGTTGTATTGAATGGGTCTATTATCTTTGTCGAAAGAGTGGCATATGATGTATCGGAAACGGTCACAGTTTTCCCCTTTATCTCTGTAGGTGATATACCACTTACATTTGACTGGTCTATGGGACTGTAGCTACCGCTTGGGGTTATGTAGTAACGGTTAAAATCCATAGAGAGCATCCAGCCTATCTCGTGTTTGTTGTAATAGGTACCGTTATTAGGATCTTTCTGTGATGAACATGTATAAGTAGTTGTAGTTTGAGGGCAGTTATAACATGTAACTCCACTATATCCTGATATCTCAGAACCATCACCAGTAGGACAGGTAGTCCACCTCCAATTCCAATATCCGTATGAGCATCCCATTCTATTGCAATGCTCACCAGTATAAGGCGTATTATATTCCCTACACTCGTATTCCCAAAATTGGGTAGTAGTGTAGACTGTTGAAGTAGAAGATGAACATACATTTGTTACAAACCGAGTAAACTTTCTAATTACAGTACTAACCCCTATCACAGGCACAAGACTTCCATCACTCTGCGTCTCCCATAAAGGCTCGGTAGCATAGGCATAATCAAGGAGAGCGTAAGGGATTCCTTCATTAGATAAATCCACTTTTATCCGTTCATCTATAAGAACTTTTAACCCCGACTCTTTATCAATAACCACATCGTCTTGAGATTCAGGGGCATCATATCTACCACCAACATCAAAAGAGTTCTGAACAGCGACGTTGCCATTAAGGTCAAGGAAATATCTTAAAAGTATGCCTGCCCCAGAAATAGACCAGGTAGATGGAAGCACAGAGTCTATTTTCTTTGTTATATACCTGTAGTAAGCAAAGGAATACCTTGGTTTTACTATAATCCTTGCTCCGGGATATGTAATGTTTCCTGATTTGTCTATCTTTACAGGCATGTATATCCATTTATCTGTAATAGATCCATTTTCGGTAAAAGAAAAGTAGTAATCTATACTGGTATAATCGAGGGATTTATTTTCCATATAGTCCTTTGCCATCGGGACTATATCAGGTACTTTCCCTTTTACGAAAGAATCTATGGTGTTTAGTGCTAATGTAGCAGAGGAATAATCTGTTGATGGTGGAGAGCTAATTTTATAGTTAAAATCTGCCGTATCTTTGCCGTATCCTGAGATTATCTCAGTTATATCGTTTACAAGTCCTTTTCTTATAGTAGCATCGTATTGTGATTCAATCCCCTCAAGTTCAAAAATATAAAGAAATTGTCTGCTTCTTGGAAGTTCAGCAGCATCAGACACAGATACAAATAAAACCACAACTGCAAACATAAACCACTTCTTTCTCATAAAATCCTCTATTTATATCTTCTACTACTATATATTACTCTGGAGTTAAAATCCGATCCCTTCCTTTTCTCTAATAAACCCCGAAGACAGTTTTCACTATTGTTTCACCCCACGGTGTGGTTGTCAAAATCCTAATTGAATAAGGTGATGTTTCTCCATTATCCGGATTTCTCGTAGAGGATGACCCATTATCCACCCTGAATTCATTCCCCCATGCATCCTTTATCTGTTCAGGATTAAATTTGAGGGTGGATATGGCATTTATATCATTAAGAGTAGCGATACAGTCATCTGCTACCGTGCATGAGTTAAGAAGATGACTGTTAGTATCCCACTTTGTAGGAACAGATGCCCCATTTCTATCAGTCTTTGCAAATCTGTCAACATTCACATCATGGTTTGGATCGGCAAGATACAGGGTGGTGAAATAAGACTGGAAGGTATTCCCTGTGTCGTCCATCTTTTTCAGTGTCTCTTTGTATTTTGAAACCTGTATCTCAAGACCACTTACCTCTGCACAGATATCATCACTGCCGCAGGTAAGCTTTCCTTCACTCGCATCGAACAAAGAGGATAGTTTAGAATCTGTGGATTTTGATACAAAGGCTATGACATGATACTGGACCTGCGGGCTTGTTGTGCTGGCAAGCCTGTTACTTACATAAGCGGTATACTCCATGTTATATACATCACGACCAACTGCCTTCTGTGACATACCAGCATAGGAAGATACAGAGTAAAAACTTGTCCCTGTCGTCCCTGACGTTATTGTGTTAGAGCCAAATCTAAACTCCTGCCCATCGTAAGAGTCAACATCATAGGCATACATGTCGTATATACGCTCAATGGCAGATCTTATTTTCTCTACCTGCTTTTCATTCTCCTTTCTTTTCTGCCAGCGATAAAACTCTGATAGGTCAGGTAACACAAATGCGAAAATTATAGTTATTGCCGTGAGGACAAAAATAACCTCAAGGGCAGTAAAACCACTCTCTCTTTTCATCTTATCGCCATCGTTGCCTTCATCGTAGGAATAATTATCGCACCTGCGATACTGCCGATAATAATCACAAGTCCTCCTATCAACACAGGTTGTAAGTAATTCAATAATCTATTTGTAAGAATCTCCACCTCTTTCTGTTTTATATGTGCTATCATATTTAGATAGTATTCGAGATTCCCTGTAAGTTCACCTGTTGACAGAAGAGATGCAATATGACCCTCAAAGCCAACCTCTTTAGCGGTTCTGGGCAGTGGTATACCCCGTCTCAAAAGCACCACCATCCTCTCAAACCTCCTTTTTATCTCAGGATTACTGACTATTTTGGATACCGCACCTGCTATTTCATCTACCATTATTCCTGTAGCAAGCATCAGGCTGAACATAAAGAATGACAGGGTATAGTCCTTCCCTCGCTCAATCCTCTGAACAAGAGGCACCATCCTGTAAAGTCTCCATGCTAAAGGTGATGTAGCGAATCTATAGAGGATAAATAATATAGTGAGATAAATCGGAACGGTGGCATATATATAATCTGCAAACTTTTCGCTTACACCTACCATGAACGAAAGTACTGATGGCACATCCTCTGGAGGAACAACATCAAGAAGTTTTCTGAATCTCGGGAATACGAAAGATAAGAGGACAGGGATTACTATTGCGAAAACCACGAACATAACAATTCTTGGGTATATTGTAATGTTCTTTATTGTATCCTTCATGCTTTTCTCATGCTTAAGGATCTCCCTGCATCTATCAAGCGCCTCTGGAAGTTTTCCGTGCTCCTCCCCTGCCTCAACAATGGAGCATAGTATATCTGATATCCCGGCATCTTTAAGGGATTTTGATAGCGAGTAGCCTTTAACTCTACCATCTTTTATCTTTTCAATAACTGAAGATGCATCTGCTGAAACGATGTCTTTAAGATTATCAAAGGTTATCTCCCATGGCACTCCTTTATGTGCTGAATCAGCCATAACCTCAAATATTATAAGAAGGTCGTTTATCTTGAGAGTTTTTTCTATCATAAAAAATTAATTGGTCTTTACTACGCTTCTCACCTCATCAACCGATGTATAGCCTTCAGCAACAAGCCTTAATCCATCCATAAAGATATTCTTCCGTTCTTTCATTATCTTCTTTATAGCGAACACATCTTTATAAAGTATCGCCTCTACAACCTCATCGTCAAAAATTAATACCTCAACTATTGGTTTTCTACCTTTGTATCCGATGTTATTGCAGTATCCACAGCCTGATTCATTCTTCCTGTAAATAACTTCTGTATTGAAGCCTGAATCTTTTAGAAGATTTAGATTTCCTCTGTCTTCCTTCTTGCAGTGAGAACAGAGTCCCCGTACAAGTCTCTGCGCTATGATTGAATTCACTTCTGATGCGACATCCTCTTTATCTATACCAAGATGTCTAAGCCTCATTGTTGCCTCAGCAGCGGAATTAGAATGGAGTGTGGTAAGAACTAAATGACCTGTATTTGCTGATTGAATAACTATCTCTGCGGTCTCTTCGTCCCTTATCTCACCTATAAGTATCACATCCGGGTCATGTCTCAATATATGTCTTAATGCCTTTGAAAAGGTAAAACCCTTCAGTTCATTTACCTGAGCCTGCACCCTGAATGGATCCCTATATTCAACAGGATCCTCTATTGTAATGAGGTTCTTCTCGAATGTATTTATATATTTCATCATAGAATGAAGTGTAGTTGATTTTCCACTCCCTGTAGGACCTGTAACTATAATCATCCCCTGAGCCTCTCTAACAAGGAATATCAATGTCTTCTGTACTTCAGGCGTAAAACCAAGTGCATCCAAGGATATACTCCCAACTACTGAGCGTTTTAGCAGCCTTATATGCATGGACTGGGCTCTCTCCTGCCTGTCTGGAAGTGCAACAGGATAAACAGAGACCCTGCAGTCGACTCCTGAGAGGTCAGGATCAAGCACACCTGCATTGAAGCTACCGTCGCCTGGCAATTCCCTGTCATTTTCGGATATGTGAGACCTTAAAAATATCGCATTTATTATCTGCGTGTAGGTCTCTTCTGAAAAATGCATTATGATTCTCAGTGTCCCATCAATTCTGAAACTTACCATCCATACCCCTGGATTAAAGTGTATATCTGTTGCACCATCGTAAAAAGCCTTTTTGATTATCATCGTGCCTATAGCAAGCCCATCCCTTGATGTATCTATCTTATGATGAATCTCAGAGACAGGTATGGATTTCCACTTTGAGTATTTCTCAACCATCAGGGTAGAGACAACATGAAGAGTTATCTGTCTATTTTGGAAGTATCTTTTTACAAAATCTATTGATTTTATATCATTAGGATTTGTAAATCCTACGTGTACAGTTCCATTAGATTCGCTTTGCTCACTACAGGCTTCATAAAGGGGGATAACTCCCATTTTTGTTATAGAATCCACAGGAAATGATGAAAGAAGCGATGTATCTACAATATTTATAGGTGAGAAGTAAGGGTATCCTGATTGCTTTGAGACAGCCTCAGCAATGACCTCTGGATCGGTAAGCCCCAGTTCAACGAGTATCTCACAAAGGGGTTTTCTTGCTACCCTCTGTCTTGAAAGGGCAGCATCTATAAATTGCTCGGGAACACCCATCCTGATAAGTATCTTACCTATCTTATCCACTGTTGCAGTTCTTCCATGAATCCCATGAGTTCCATTCTTTCGCTCCACTCAAGACATGTCTTTAATATTCCTCATTGAAGATGAACCTTACGGTCTTAAGATTTCCTGTGCCTTCAATTATTACCCTTCCCGTAGATGGGCTGGATTCTTTATCTATGGCTTTATCTATTTCATTTGCAATGTCTGATGGAACATTGGTCACATATATATTGTGGTCATAGGCATTCCCATTGCCATTGAGGTCTACACTCCTCTTATAGGATATATAGCCATTTGCAATCCCCGTGGCAGGGTTGTTACTGATCAGTTTTCCTCCGCCTTTTATATACGGACCTCTCCAGTAATCTCTAACATCAACGCCCATAAGGGTATTCTGAGCAGCGTCCTTATCCCATAGAGCCTTTATATCATCTTCAGATGTATAGGTTCCTGTATCCATCTTGAACCGCTCTTCTGCCGCTGCATACTGCTCAGCCTTCGTGATAAGAGCAGCCGAATTTGCTCTGTTTGTGTTCATTAGAGTAATTATCGTTCCTGCAAGAATAGCGATGATTACTATCACAAAGATCAATTCAATCAGTGTAAAACCTCTTTTATCCTTAATCTTCAATCCCGAATCCTTACTTATAAACATAACGCTTTACCTCCTTTCTTTTTCCTTCACATAGAGCTTAAAATCGAATATTAGTTTTCCTTCTTTTGCCTCCATTCTGTCTACTGAGACAGGAAATATCTCTTCGATAAGCTCGAGAAATCTTGCAAGTTCTGAAAGTGTATTGTATGCAACCTCAAACTGCAATGGAATGAAAGTTCCAATACCATCCCTTCTTGCCATATCAGTTATTTTTATACTTGATACTTTTTGATTTTTTGGTGAGGCCTTGAGTCTGTAAATCGACGATAATTTTTTTACACCATACTGAAAAGCAGAATAACTGTTTTCGCTTCCAAACAGAACTACGGGTTTAACAGGAAGTTGCCTGACCTTATCACTAAGGTTTCTATACTCCGAGATTTGGTATCTTAGAAGACTTGATTCTTCTCTGAGTTTGTACTTGCTGTTTATCAGATTACTTATAACCAGCAATTGACCTATCAGCAATACTGTAAATAGCATCGTCCATGCGATGAGTCTTTGTCGAAAACTTAATCTTAAGGGAATTGCTTGTCCCTTCCCAGAAGGCATTCGCATTCTTTACCTCCCTTTTTACTACCTTAAAGGCACCTATGAAATCAGCAGAATCCTTAAACCTCATAATAACTTCAAGGTTATTCCTTTTGCCAACAACCTCTATCGAGTCATATTTACAAGTCTTTAAAAACTCAATGGTCTTTAACACATCTTTAAAAGATACACCCTGCTTTTTAATAATATAACCACCTCTTTCAGCTATCAGTCTCTCGAGTTTGTTCTCTTCTGAATAAATATCGCTATGGAGGTTCAATTCAGCAGACCTCAAATTCGAGATGGATATAAGAAGGCTCAAAAGCACAAGGAAAGAAATGGCATTTCCAGCAATGCCAGCAGAAATTATCCTTTTTATCCTTCTCTTTTTCTCTATATAAGGATTCCTATAAAAATATTCCTTCCCAGCCCTTTTTATTGAATCCGAAAATTGCTCAAACGGTATATTATATCCGTATATATGCGTCTCTGGTATTTTACCCAGCCTCAGATATGAAACAGTATTTTCGATCTCACCCTCGATTGAATCTCCCACATTTACCATGTATCTCGTGATATCTATTGCACCTTCTGAGTTTACATAGCTGATGAGCAGTATCTCGATGTCCTTAAACCATACACCAGTAAGCGTAGATGGCTCTCTCTTAAAAAATATCAATGGATTCGTTATAAAACACTCTTTCTGTCTTACTTCCTCAAACATCTCACTTGACTTTTCAGAATAAACAAGATCACCAATCTCGATAGATATATCTTTGTAGATATTTCTCGTGCAGGATGTATCCCCGGAGAAATAAAGAACAGTCGCTCTCTCAGGGATATCTCCTACACTTTCTGCATCTTTTCCATCAAACATGATAATCGTCTTAGGTTCTTCATTAATTACAAGATACATCTCACTATTCACTGTTCACTATTTATGGCATCTTATGGCATCGTTGATGGCACAGGAGAAATACTGCCCTTCTCTATTGGAAATGGAAATGGCTGTACCCTCTGGGGATGCCTCTGGTATGTACCGTCTGGTGCATACCTCTGCTCAGGACTTGAAGTACGCATAGATGCAGAGGGAAGTATCATCCTTTCCATTCCATCCTTCTCGACAAGGACATAATCATAAGTAATCCTCTTTATTTTATATGTCCCTATCTGAGCACCATCTATAATGTTATACCTTCTTCTACCATATACCGCTATGGCAGTCATCCGCTTCCCTGTATTTATGATGCCAGATACCTCAAGGACAGGCTCTTTATCTTCTTCTTTCATTTCAAAGCCAGGAAGGGCGATAGAGCCTTGAATCTTGATCAGACTGCTTTCAAGTGTTCCTTTTTTGACCTTTGCCTCTACCTCAGTTAGTTCACCCTCTCTTTTCTTTTTCTTTATCTCGGTCATTATAGCTTCGAGTTTTGCTTCATCCTCCGCCTTAGATATCCTTTCCTTTCTTTCTTGTTTTTCTATATCTTCCTTCCTGAAGATGTCGTATACCTTGGTCACAGGTATTTTTACTGTTGTCTGTGGTGCCTCCTCTTTCCTTTCAGGGATTGATGGCTGTTTTGGTTCAGCCTTTACAGGAAAACCCTTATCGCTTTTTGTAAAAAGAGGCGGTCTTTCAGGGACGCTCTTCATCTGGGAATTTATGTAGATTATAGTTGCAAGCGATGAAACTCCTATAATACCAAGAAAAACAAAAGCATATTTTTTGTATTTTTTAATGTCTATCTTTAGCATACCCCATATACGGCTTTACGCTTAGCCGTCCTCCTTTCTTTTTATTACTACCATATTGAGCCTGAATGGGCTATTATCCACAGGCTTAAACTATTTTTAATATTCCTGAACCGCATATACCCATTCCCTTTCACCCCATGGAGTATCAAAGCCAATCCTGCAGTTATACGGTGGAACAGGACTTAAAGATGAAGAGAAATTATCAAAGAAATACGATGTATTCCATCCTGTCTTCCTGCAGTTAATCTTAAGAACAGTGCAAACATTTGTGTCTTCAAGGGTTGCAAATGCTGTGCAATTAAACTCTCCAGCACCATTACATGTGTTCTTCTTAAAATAGTTTTTTGTAAAATCATGATATGGGTCTGCTAAATACTTTGCCTTATGATACTGTTCAAGTTTAAATGCAATATCCTCTGCATATCTCCTCGTCTGCTCATAGAGTTCCTTCTGTATCTTAAAGCCATCAACCACCAGAACATAATCCTGAGAAGTTGATATCTCCCCTGTTGATTGGTTAACTGTGGTTTTATCATCCTCCAGAAGTATCAACACAAAATTATGATAATAAATACCTGTCCTGTTAAGCCTTCCGGTCGAAGCAGTCCTTACCCTGTACTTCTTTGACGGCACTACAGGAAGGCTCACAACCCCTTCCTGACTGTCAATCTCTCTTGCGTTCTCTTTATAGTATTTCTCATAATATCCATTAAGACTTTTCAGATATGCCATCTTGTCTTCTTTTATAACCCTAGGTTCATAAAGTAGAGCGAATATCAATGCGCCACCTGCTACAGAAAACAAGATATAAACCAAGATTATAAGGATAGAACCATTCTCACTTCTCATTTCTCATTTTTTTCACTTCTAAACGGTATCCCTTCAGTCAGTTTTGTTACCCTTAAAGCAATCACAAGTTCTGATTTTACAATGGAGTCACTATGACTCTTGAAAAGTTCTCCGAATATCGGTATCTTTGAAAGTATCGGAACACCCTGCGTTGTCCTGGAGGCGCTTTCTTTCTGAACCCCTCCAATAACTATAGTGCTTCCAGATTTAATTCTTAACTGCTGATAGGATTGCTTAAGCGTTAAAATAGGGTTTTCTGTTGTATTACTCCCAATAGTAACCTCCTTAAAAGACTCGATGTTTGAAAGTATCGGTATTAAGGTAAGACCTATGGTCTCTCCATCTTCCTCGACATGAGGTCTTACCCACAGAGACACCCCCTCCTGCGCCCTTTCAATGTTGAATGAAGTTGTAACAGGCGTTGTTCCAGTAGTTGCAGTGCTGTATGTCTGCTGGACACTGGAAACATAAGGAGTTGATTTTGTGGACATTATTGACGCTGGCATGTTATTTATAATAAGCTGTCTTGGTTGAGCAAGAACCTTTGTTAACCCCTGCTCCTCAAGGGCTTTTAATATCGTAGAGAAATGGTTCGAATCCCTTTTGTATTCAATCGTTATAAAAGGAGTAGTTATCTTCGTTGCACCACTCTGAGAGGCTGTAAGCCTGCCCCCTTCTATCTGAGCCAGCTTGCTCCAATCAATTCCAAATTTAAATGCATCAGAAAGTGTCACCTCTACAATCATTGCCTCTATGTAAAGCAATTGCCCCATCTCATCCTTGAATCGTTTCAGATAAGATTCAACAGATGCAACATTTGAAGGATAATCAGTTACAATCAGGTTACCCGAAATCCAGTCAAAGACAGCCCTGCCCTCAGGAGAGATAAACATCTTAACCGTTGACTCAAATGTCTTTTTTGTATCTTCTTTGTCTTCTTTTGATACAGAAAATAGTGCCTTGATGTTTGACTGTGTGCCTCCCTGTGAACTTGTAGTACCGGATGTTCCTCCTGAAGATGATGAAATCACATCGTTTGATACATCGTATTTAACAGAACCACCACTTTGGTCAAAAACTGCAAGTGGAAGCTTAGATGTCTTTGTGAGGTATTTTGATACGGTGATGACTTTTTCCTTACCATTGATATCCACAAAATACGATGCACTCTCTACTATTGACCTTATCGCTCTGGATACTGGAAGATTTCTTATGTTCACATCAACAGGCTTTTGAGCATTAACACCATCGCCGTAAATTATGTTGTAATCTGATGCTATTGCTGAGAGAATATCTCTTAATGGACATGACGCACAGTTTACATCAACCATCCTTTCTTCATAATGGCGAGATTTTTCTGAAACTTCTGTTTCGTTTAGACCGACATCACCGATCTCTGGCGACCCTCCATCCTTATCCTTTCTCTGTGTATCTATTTTTGTTACGCGTATTGGTTTTTCTTCTTTGATGATAATAGGTTTTTCTCCTGAGAATTCACGGTCTTTTACAGCCTCAGCTGAAGACTGATATGTCTCATGTGGAACTTTCTCAACTGTTGCACAGGAAGTAAATAAAAAAACAGCGATTATTAATATAATTATTTCAGTTGGTCTTAACTTCATCGTTCTTAACTTAATAACTACTCATAAATTATTATCTCCGCTCTTCTATCTCTCTCTTTATCTGCAGTATTGCTTTCTCTCGCTTCAATATCTATAGGTGTATTTATTCCAAGAAAACGCAAATAGTTAACGATTGCCATAGCTCTTTTTGTCCTTAAATTAGTGTTTCTCTGAGCCGATCCATCAGGACTTGAGTATCCAACTGCTACAACTTTATTTTTTGAGTTTTTGAGATTATATTTATTAGCCGCATACTTAATAGTCAGCTTTGCGTAATCACTCAAAGAATATCCAGCCTCAGGAAAAAACACTGAAACAATGGTATTCTCCTTTACAGGAACTATGCCTTTGGTTTTTGTTATATTCTCTGGATTGTTGTAAATAACTGATATCTTTTCAACATTATCCAGCCTTGCAATCAATTTTTGTTGTGAATGCTCTATATTGTTGACCCTGAGTAAAAGATATTCGTAATAAGCCTGAAGTTCCCTGATTTTTTTATAAATATCGTCACCCCAGACCGAGTTGGCAAAACTGCTAAACAAAACCAGCATGAAAAATAGCAGGATATTCCTCATTTCCCATCATCCAGAAACTTAAATATCAGACCGTTTTTTGTAAAGATACCCTCGCCTTTCCTTACAGCAAGTTTTGTAATATATTTATCATTCACAGTCTCTACAATATAATCTGTGGAATCCCTTCTGATTTTGTAGGCATGGTCATTTATAATAAGGATATCACCATTTGAGAAAGCGATAATCGAGTGAGGACTGCCCTTCACCAAGTGCTTTACCGATTCGAGGGTAACAACATCTGTTTTGTCTTTTTTTGTGTATGTATTGTATGCAATCATGTGTATATCCGCCTTATCAGACACTTTAATTTCTTCGGGTTTCTTTTCCTCTTTCGAAGGAGAAGTCTTTTCAACTTCTTGAACGTGCTGGAACTTAATCTCTCCAGGGAATACAACAACAGGGGTTTCATGTGCCGGAATCATAACTCCACCTATAACCATATTGGGGAATCTCACATTCTGAACTACAGGCTCTTTCCAGACAAACGCCTTTTTATCTTTTAGAGCATTTTCATTAATTGAATGGACCCTATGTTCTTGATCTCTGTTCTCAAAAAGATAGGGGAGGTAAGTGCATCCAGAACTAAACACCAATATCAAAGATAAAACAATACTTCTCATAAGAAATACCCTCTGAGAAATTCGATTGCCTCTTTTTCTATCTGTCGTATCCTCGTTACTGTCAATCCATATACCTCTGCAACCCTATGGTAATCAAAACTGAAACTATAGAGTAAACGCAGTATGTTCTGCGACCTCAGTGGTAATGGCTTTATTAATTCTTCTATGAAATCGCCATTTATCAATTTCAATGCCTTTTTCTCAATCTCTATTACCTCTTCAACGGTTAAGCCTTCACTCTCAGCAACCCTATCAGGAGATTCCACAACATAGCCACATATCCCCCATAGCCTGCAGACAGTTCTCCTTTGTTGTGCAGATAGTAATATCAGGGTATTGTAGTTGGCACCGTTACTCCTTATGCCAAAAGATCCAATTTTAGCCCTGAGATTCAGTCTGTCATCATCGAGACTGACACAAGCATAAATGTTGTCTTCTTTTTTTGTAATCTCTGAAAATGATTTATGCAGATACCAGTAAAAGATATCAGTAAATTTAACTTTTCTTACCTTATATTTAAGTAACCCTCTCTTTTCCCTATAATTGATCTCGTAGCAATTTAGATTATAGTAATCTCTTGCTTTACTGAAGGCTATAAATGATTCATTCAGGAAGTCGTCCATATCCAGATACCTGGCCCTACGGGTATATAACTTAGCTATTTTCTTGACAAGCCCAATATTCTCTTTTAAGAATGTTATAATATCAGCATCATCATTCATCTTTCATCCATTCATTGAGATTCATCGTAGCAAGCTACAGGAAATCTTTGAAATGTAAGAAATTATTTTATTTAAATTCGCTCGCTAATGCGCTCGCTTTGTATTTTCAATAGAGAGTCGATTGAGACATCAATATCTGTACAAAAATCAATAATCCTTTTTATCTCGTCTTTAAATCTTTTTAATCCTTCTACCTTTATCTTTTTTTCGCCAAGCAAATACTTAACCTTAGAAAGTTTATCGTGGACATCATCAAATAATACATGGATATGCCTGTATCTATCTATTATCTCAAGGGATTTATTCCTTTCAATAGCCGTCTTCAAGTGGTTCTTTACTTTCTCGTAGTCCGGTGGATACGATGTTCCATTTAACCTTCTTGTAAGTTCTGCATCTTTTTTATTAATTATTTTTTGAAGTTCACTTATTTGATTAACAAGACCATCCTTTTCACGCTGAAATACCGCTACAAGTTTCTCTATCTGTTCCTCCATATTTTTTTCATAATCTTTAATCTTATCTGTTTTTATTTTCAGTTCGTTTTTATACCCGTTAACCTCATCGTTTCTCTCAGCGATAATCCAGCTTAATTCTTCGATTTTCTTATCTTTTTCATCATCTCTCATTACCTTATTATCTTTTACTTTGATATGTTGACCATTTCCCGTGCTATTATAGGGCATCCCCTGCCCTTCTTTGATTACTTCTTTAAGTTCTGCTCGGTTCAAGTCTTTCCCTTTTTTCACAATGCCACTCGATACCACCACATGCTCACTATCCAGGAATATTCTCTTTTCTTCTGCAGTAAGATGGTCGAGCAGAGAGTATCTTGTATAACCGATTTCTTCAAGAATATTCTCTGAATTTTCTTCGATTGACCTTTCCGCCGCGTTCATTATCCTGTAGCCTGTCTGGACCGTAATACCAACCTCTTCCTCAAGCCATCTTTTAAAGTTGCCTCCTTCTATCGCCATCTTATTCTTTGCAACAATAATACGGATCCCTAACTCGACCAGATTTATACGAGAGCGATAAAGAAGTAAATTGTATTGCTGGTACAGTGATTTTATTTCTTCTGTCAGGAGATTTAATGGTTTTTTCTCATGTATTGAAAGATAATCATCAATCTTTCTATAACTCTCAACATACTCCTTCATGGGGTATTTCCCTTCACTTCGCTTTCACTCGCTATGCATTTTCGAGTGTTTCTCAAGTTCTAATCTGATTAGATTCAATATAGCAATCTCTATATCCTTCCCTTTATATCGCTTGGTAATGTCTACATTCTCACTGACAATCTCTTTTAGCATCTTCTTTAGGGTTTTCTTACGCATATTAGCAATGACCCCGAGGGCTTGAATGTATGAATGATTTATCTTCAAGGTTAACCTTTTCCCATTAATAACAAAAGATTTTCTCAGCATCATGTTTTCATATTATACTAATTCTTTTTCGAAATGTCAATAAAAAAATTTCAAATTGAAATATTTTTTAAAAATTTGTTACTTTTTCTTGGCAAGGCACTATAAAATTGATATTTTTGAAATCGTTGCAGCTCTACAGAGGATTATTCTTTTATGATTATTTTCGTTAAGGAATTTTTTATGATTTTAGCAATCTCCATAGCGTTAGAATCAAACATTCTAATACATTTATAACTGCTTCGTTTACCGATTGAATCTGTTTGGTTTGTCCCGTGAATCCTCACAGGCTCGTTAAAATTCTTAAATTTTATTATAAATTTAACTTTCCCCATGGCATTGCGGGGATCTCCTGGCTTGATCGCTAAAGGCAGTATTTCTCCATCCTGAAGATAAGCAAGACGGATATTCGCTGTCGGGTACCAGTATGGATTTAACTCAATTCTTTCTATTTCTCCAGTCATTGGTAGGAGATAATAGTCTTTAGTCGGTGCGCCAATGGGATATGAGCTGATTTTTGTGTAGGATTGTATTTCTTTCTGGCTTCCATTTATCTGCCAGAGAGTTATTTTAAAGTCATTGACTGATATGACTATGAGGTAACGATATAATCCAGAGGATTCTGTTTTTCCAGTCCAGGATAGGATTGAGATCAAAATTATTGCAATTGCGATAAATATAATTTTTAAGGTTCGCATCTCACACCTCCTCTTTGACTATATTTGAATATATTCTACTATTCAACTTTCATCTTATCTCTTTATATCATTTTTATTCTAAAAATTCAAATTCTCTGGTAAGATTATCAAAAATAAGGGATAAGTTAGTCAGTAATTAAAGTATGTCAATTAAAAATTACGAGACTTTCCCACATTTTCGGCTAAAAATACCTTTTTATTGTTATCAATCAAGGAGTTGTCATCTTTCCCGAATTTTCGGCTAACTCGTTGTCCAGATAATGTTTAACCTGGTAGAGTTTCAGATGA